>CALXUL010000128.1 GCA_944391635.1 uncultured Clostridia bacterium
CATGAATCGGCAAGTATTGACGGTGCTGGAGAATTCAGAACATTCTTTAAAATAATACTTCCGCTGTCTATGCCAATAATTATGACGCTCGCATTATGGATGGCGGTTATGCACTGGAATTCATGGTATGATGCGATGATGTATATGACAGATAATACAAAGATAACAGTACAGTGCTTGCTGCAAAGAATTATACAGGAAAATAATTCTGAACTTATAAGCCAGGGTGTAATAAATCCTGATGCTATGCAGTTTACTAGCGAAACAGTAAAAGCTGCGACTATTATTGTATCAATACTCCCAATCTTAGCATTTTATCCTTTTGTGCAGAAATATTTCATAAAGGGAGTTATGCTTGGCGCTGTAAAGGGTTAATTGAGGTGATAAGATGCTGAAGGTACTTGCAATAGGAAATAGTTTTTCAAATGATGCGCTTCGTTATCTAAATAAGATTGCTAAAAGTGAAGGCATAGATATAAAAACTGTTAATTTGTATATTGGCGGCTGTCCGCTTTCGAGACATTTTAATAATATGGTTAATGACGCAGAAGAATACGACTTTGAATATAACGGTGACCGTACAGGTCTTAAAACGTCAATAAGACGCGCGCTTCAAAGCGATATTTGGGATATAGTTACATTTCAGCAAGTGAGCCAGGAAAGCGTTGATTATAACACGTATCAGCCATATCTTGACAGATTGGCGGAATATGCGGCATATCATGCTCCGAAAGCAAAATTTATGATTCATCAGACCTGGGCTTATGAAAACGGAAGTCAGCGTTTGACAGAAGAGATGGGGTATCAAAGTTATGAGCAGATGTTTTCCGATATAGAAAAGGCATATAAATCTGCCGCGTGTGCTCTTGGTAATGTTCCGATTATTCCGGATGGGCGTGCAATGCTGTATTTGCAGCAAAATGGAATAGAAAAAATTCATCGTGATACATTCCATGCAACTTTAGGAACAGGGAGGTATACATTAGGGCTTGTATGGTATGAAATGCTGACCGGAAAAAGCTGTCTTGGAAATATGTTTAAAGACTTTGATGTTCCGGTGAGCGATAAAGAAGCAGAAATTGCAAAAGTATGTGCCCATAAAGCTGTTGAAGACAGCAAAAAGTTTTAATCAAAAAAACGTCTGCATTTTAATGCGGGCGTTTTTTGGTGCATAAATGTATAGGAAAAATACAGAATTGGTGGTATAATAAAAATCAGGCAGAATGATAGGGGGTAGGTTTATGAAAAAATGCAGAATTACCGTTATGAAAATGGCATGTTATGAAGATTTGATAGCAAAATATGAAAACCCGATAGAGCATGCCTGTAATATGAGTTTGGGTCAGGTATTTATTGCGGACGGGTGGAAGAAACCGGATGGTATGTGTGATAGTGCCTGGGAAAGTATGTCAGCGTTTGTTATGGCGTTATCTTATGGCGCGGAAGATATATATGACGGTTGGATGAAAAACAGAAAATCAGTAATGATTTCCTGTAATGACGGGTTCAGACCGGTAAGCTTTTTGATAGAAGCGCTTGAAGAGGAAGCGGCGGAAGAGTAACTTTTTCGTTAATTTTTCGCCTGCTAAAAATTAATAGCATTTTTTACTATAAATGATTTTTGGACTGAAGTACGTATTCTAACAGCTAAAAAGCTGTAAAACGGGCAGTAATCATACTGCTCTTTTTTTCTTTAAAAGTGTTGACATTCTCGATTATCGAGTATATAATATAATTACAAACTCGATAATCGAGAATAGAGGTGATTTTATGGCGCGCGAGAAATTTAAAACCTTGACTGAACAGATGTTTTATGCACTTTTGTGTTTAAAAGAGGAATGTTACGGTATGGATATTTTAGATAGGGTACCGGCTATGACGAATGGTCGTGTTACAATAGGTTCAGGTACGCTTTATACCTTGCTTGAGCAGTTTTTAGACGCGGGGATGATAGAGGAAACTAAAGTTGAAGGAAGAAAACGATGTTACATACTAACTAAAAGGGGAAAGCAAATGCTTTTAAATGAGTATGAACGTATTTGTGCGCAGGCAGCGGATTTCCGTGTTGTTTTCGGAGAGGAGGAAGAATGATGAAAGATAGAAAAAGACGTTATGAAATATTTTCCTTTTATGATTATACAGGAATTGAAAAGCATTTAGAAAAAATGGCGAAAAAGGGCTGGATGCTTGAGAAAATTTCAGCGCTTGGGTGGGTGTACAGAAAAATTGAGCCGGCAAAGTTGAAATTTACTGTGTGTTATTTTTCTAAAAGTTCCGAATTTGATAGTGGGCTGACAAATGACGAGATAACTTTTCATGAATTCTGTGAACATACAGGCTGGAAACTTGCAGCAAGCAGGGCGCAGATACATATTTTCTATAATGAAAATCAAGACTCTGTGCCGATTGAAACAGATGCCGCTGTGAAAGTTGAAAATATGCATAAAGCTATGAAGAAGAGCTATTTGCCGGCATATTTGGTGCTGTTTGGAATAGCCGTATTAAACAGTGCAATGTTTATTTCAAGAGCGTTTAGCGACCCTTTAAGGATTCTCGCTGATACAACAAGTCTGTTTGGGGGATTTGTATGGCTTTTGGTTTTTATTGTATGTATAGCAGAAATCGGAGGGTACTATATTTGGAGAAATAAAGCAAAGAAAAAAGCGGAACAGGGAGAATTTGCAACTACGCGAGGATGCAGAAATATTCAGATATTTACGCTATTTGCTGTTGGAATAGGATGTTTATACTGGCTTAGTACACTTCTTTTTAAAGGTACTTGGTTTACACAAGTTATTATGTTGGTGATGATTGCTTATATGATAGCATTACTTGTTTCAGTAAACGGGATAAAAGTGCTGTTGAAAAAAGCAAAGGCGTCAAGAGGGGTAAACAGGACGGTTACGTTTGCGTCAAGTTTTATATTGTCATTTATAATGCTGACGGTGATTGGTGTTTCATTAGTTAAGTTCGCAAATAACATAAAGCCTGATGAACGAGGCAGGATATTAACCGGTACTATTTCGCAAAATCTTGAATCTCCTCCGCTTACAGCTCAGGATTTATATGATGTGTCTATGGATGAATATATAAGTGAGCGTACGGGTAATGAATCTTTTTTTGCTGTGCAGTTTACTTCCAGGCAGTATCCGAAAGAGGTTGATTTGCCGTCGCTTGAATATACTGTAACAACGGTCAAGACCCCGTTTTTGTATGATTTGTGCAGGGAACAGCTTGTTGGCAGAAACCATGATGAAATGTTGGATGGAAAGGTAGTATATGCAAATCATTATGAGAAAGTTGACGCACCGTACCTGGAGGCGTCTGAGGTGTACAGATGGTATCGCGATGACGGCTATATAAACAGGTATTTATTGGTGTATCAAGACAGTTTCGTTGAAATTACTTTTGATGCAGAGCCGACAGAAGCACAGATGATAATAGTGGAACAAAAATTATCAGTAATATAAAATGAACCTTTTTCGTATATGAAGTGTATATATAAGTGAAAGGGGGTGCAGAGATTGATTAATGAATATATACAAAGGTATGGCAGGCGCTTATATGGACTTTGCCGGTATCTCTGCACCAGCTCATTTGAAGCAGATGACCTTTATCAGGAAACATGGCTTAGGGCTTTGGATAATTTTTCAAAGTATAACCCATCAATGGAGTTTGAGCCTTGGCTTACAAAAATTTGCGTCAATATATATAGGAATTCGCTGAGGAGGATAAGGAGAAGCCCTATAATTAATTTTTTGGATAATAAAGAAAAGGACAGTGTAATTGAATCAGTTAATGCGGCGTCGGGTGAGGATTATTTATTGCTATATGAAGCGGTTAATTCTTTGCCGGATAAATTGAGATTGTCGGTAGTATTGTTTTATTTTCGTGACATGAATATTGATGAAACCGCAAGGATATTGGGTGTGCCGACAGGGACGGTAAAATCCCGGCTTAACAAAGCGAGAAGATTATTGAAGGAGGCGCTTGGAGATGAAGCGGATGTTTGATTTTGATAAATACAGCCCACCGAATCTTTGCGAAGAGGATATTTATGAGAGGCTTGAAAAAAGAAAGAAAAAATACAGGCTTGTTATGATTTCTTTAGGTAATTTACTATTTCAGGCTGCTTTGCTGTTGTTTTCTTATATGATATATCCGGTATTGCCGGTATGTTCGATAGTTGTGATTTGCTATGTTTTTGTATCCGGTGCAGGCAGCGGAGCAATTGCTGTTATATATTCGAGGAAGGGAGGGGTTAACTTATGAGATTATTTATTACATTTTTGCCGTTGATAATATTGCTGATGGTGCCGGTTTTAATTGGGGTATATGTTTTTTGTGATGCAAAACACCGCAAGATGAACGCTGTCGGTTGGACGCTGATTGCAGTTATTGCACCGGCGTTTGTTGGGTTTATAATTTATCTTGTTGTAAGAAATGATTATTCTGATTTGGAATGTCCTGTATGCCATATGCAGGTAAAAAAAGAGTATACAGTGTGTCCGGGGTGCGGAGTAAAATTGTCGAGGAATTGCCCTGACTGTGGTATGAGGGTTGAACCTTTATGGAAAGTTTGTCCAAAATGCGCAAGTAAGCTTGCAGAAAATTATGAGGATGTTTTTGAGCCGATTAAGAAAAAGGATAAAATGCTTGGGAAAATTTTAGCGGTAATAATTATTGTTCCGGTTTTATTAATTGTGATTATGTTTATATCGTTCGCTGGTTTCCAGTCATTAACCGGAGTTAGCGGAGTTACTACTCTGCCGGTTAATGAATATCTTCAATTAGCCCAGAATCCTCAAATTGAGCAGTGGCTCACAGAATGCGGTGATGAATATTCTAAGGCATATGCTCTCCGCAATGAAAGGGTGGAGGATGGTGAAATTAATGTAAATTATTTAATATATATACCGCGTCTTTCAGAGATGCCAGAGGTGAGGATTGAGCCAGCGACAGGTATTTTTGGTAATACTTTGCGGCTTATTTTTGAACCTGGAAATAGAAATTTAGGAAATACGCTGGTTTTAGTTACTTGCAAGGGTGAAAAGAATCAAAAACTTGATATTCGCTTTGAGGAAGACCAGCGCATTGATTGTAAAATAACAGAGGTTAGTTATTCTTTGGAACTGACAGATACTGCGCGTCAAGAGGCACAGGCAGAATATACAAAAGTAATAGAGTAGGCTTTAATCTATCATAAATCAGCGTCGTCTAATTTGGAAACAACAATGGGCGGCGCTTTTTATATGAAAATTTTAAAAACCTATTGTTTTTGAATGTGCATACTGTATATACTGTATATATACAGTATAACAAGGGGTGATGAAGTGAAGATATTTATTGATAATAAAAGCGGCGTGCCGATTTATGACCAGATATACAGCCAGATAAAAAACCAGATATTAAGCGGTGAGCTACGAGCTGACGAGGCGCTTCCGTCTATACGTAATCTGGCAAAGGATTTAAGGATAAGCGTTGTTACTACCAAACGTGCTTATGATGAGCTGGAACGGGAAGGGTTTGTGTATACTATTCCTGCAAAGGGGTGTTTTGTGGCTCCCAAGAATGTTGAGCTGATAAAGGAAGAAAATCTTAAAAAAATTGAAGAGTATATAGAAAAAATAGCGGGGCTTGCCGCAGGGTGCGGGCTTTCAAAGGAAGAATTGATTGATATTTTCCGTATAAATCTGGAGGAGTAAAGTTATGAATGCCTTAGAAATCAGAAATTTAACAAAAGAATATGACGGGTTTAAGCTTGATAATATAAATCTGACGCTGCCGCAGGGCTGTATAATGGGGTTGATAGGCGAAAATGGTGCGGGGAAGACTACAATTATAAAGCTGATTTTGGATATGATTAAAAGAAACAGCGGGAGCGTGACGATTTTTGGCAAGGATAATAAAAAGGAAATCTTGGACATAAAACAGGATATTGGA
>CALXUL010000129.1 GCA_944391635.1 uncultured Clostridia bacterium
TAAAAAACACTGCTGCCAAAGGGGGCAGGTTTATTTTTACACTGTAATCAAATTCATTGAATTTCTCTTTTTCGGTTTTTATTTTTCCCGTATTAACAATGCCGGAACCCGCATAAATATTTTCATCGCTGTTAAGCACCTCCGTCAGTTCAACTTCTTCGTCTATTCCGAATTTGTAATCCATTCTTGCAACCGGAGTAAAGTTTACGGCACATATAAATTTGCTCTGATCTTCGCTTTCCGGTATTCTTTCAAAAACAACACAGCTTGACTGACTGTCGTTTACACTAAGCCATTTAAATCCCGACCATCCGCCGTCACGTTCCCAAAAGGCTCCGTTATCTTTATACAGCTTATTTAATTTTTTTACATATTCATGAAGCGAATCATGTATAGGATATTTTAAAAGAAACCAATCAAGTTCTCTCTTGTAGTTCCACTCTATCACCTGACCGAATTCACTGCCCATAAATATAAGTTTTTTACCGGGATGTCCGTACATAAAACCGTAAAGCGCCTTAAGTGAAGCGAATTTTTCTTCGTATGAGCCGAACATTTTACTAAGCATAGATTTTTTTCCGTGTACAACTTCATCATGAGAATAAGCAAGTATGTAATTCTCGGAAAAAGCATAGTACATGGAAAATGTTATCTTATTGTGATTATCCCTCCTGAACAAATGATCCATCTGCATATAATCAAGCGTATCGTGCATGAATCCCATATTCCATTTGAATGAAAATCCCAATCCGCCTGCTTTCGGAGGTTTTGTTACCATTGGATATGCTGTAGATTCTTCAGCCACCGTTATGGCTCCCGCATATCTGGTAAGCACTACGGAATTCAGTTTTTTAAGAAATTCTACTGCGTCAAGATCTATATTGCCGCCTTCCCTGTTTTTAATATATTCTCCTTCGTTTCTCGCATAATTGAGGTACAGCATGGATGTAACGGCATCCACCCTGATTCCGTCTATATGATATATGTCAAAAAAGAATACCGCACTTGATATAAGAAAACTTACTACTTCAGGCCGACCGTAATTAAATATAAGAGTTCCACACTGCGGATGTTCTGCCTGCAGCGGATTTTGATGTTCGTACACACAGGTACCGTCAAATTTCGCAAGTCCGTGACCATCCTTCGGAAAATGTGCCGGAACCCAATCCATAATAACTTTTATTCCCGACTCATGCATTTTATTTATAAAATACATATAATCCTGAGGAGTACCGTATCTGGAAGTAACGCTGTAATATCCCGTTACCTGATACCCCCATGAATCATCCAAGGGATACTCTGTTATGGGCAATATTTCTATATGAGTGTAACCCATATCTTTTACATACTCACTTAAATCATCCGCAACTTCCCGTATATTAGCAAATTCATTCCCGTCTCTAAGCTTATACGAACCTATATGCAGCTCGTATATATTCATAGGAGATGTAAACACATTTTGTTTTGCTCTTTCTTCCATAAACCGAGCATCTGTCCAGTTAAATCCATTTAAACTCCAAACTTTAGACGCCGTATAAGGTCTTACTTCGCTATGAAAAGCAAAGGGATCCGCTTTATGTACCACTTTACCATCGTAACCGGAAATACAATATTTATAATTATCCCCATCCTTAAGGCCCTCTATAAGACATGCATAAATACCGCCTTCAAGCCTTTGCATAATATTTGCATATTCGTCCCAATTATTGAAATCCCCTATTACACTTACTTTTTTCGCATTGGGAGCATATACACAGAATCTATACGCATGAGATTCCTCTATATAGTGGCATCCGAATAAACGGTACGCTTCCTGAGCTTCACCTGTATTAAACAAATAAACATCACTTTGGTTTATGTATTTTTTTACATCTCGTATAATCATAATATACCTACATTCTTCCAAAGTTTTCAGCAAAAAGTTTTAACCGCTTAATATGTTTTGCCGAAAACTCATTAGGTCTTAATCTCCATCTCCAGTTCTTGCCTACTGTTCCGGGAATATTCATTCTTGCATTTTCATCTAGTCCCAAAACATCTTGCATAGGTATAATCGCAAGATCCGCCACAGATGAATACGCAATTCTCATAAACACTTCCGACATACTCTGTTCTTTTGTTTTGCCGGTGTATTCATTAACAAATTTTTTATCTTCCCTACTAAGTGAGTCAAACCAACCGTTAGATGTATTGTTATCGTGCGTTCCGGTATATACAACGCAGTTTCTTTCGTATCTGTGAGGAAGATATATGCTGTTCTTTGATGAATCAAAAGCAAACTGCAAAACTTTTGTTCCGGGATAACCGCATGCTGCGAGAAGCTCAAAAACCTCGCTTGTCAAAAGCCCCAGATCCTCGGCAATTATCGGTAACTTTCCACCGTAGATATTGCTGACTACATCGAAAATTTGTTTGCCCGGACCTTTTGTCCAGTATCCGTTAACGGCATTTTGCGCATCCTTATCTACCGAATAATAAGCCTCAAAGCCTCTGAAATGATCTACTCTTACATAATTATACATTTCAAATGCCTGCATAAATCTTCTTATCCACCATCTGTAACCGGATTTTTGCATTTTATCAAAATCATAAACGGGATTTCCCCAAAGCTGACCCTCGCTGGCAAAAACATCCGGCGGACAACCGGCAATTCTCTTATCGGAATTAAACAGTTCATAGTTTGCCCAATACTCCGCACTGTCTTTTGCACAGTAAAAAGGTATGTCCCCAATAATAAGTATGCCTATAGAATTTGCATATTCCTTTAAATTTCTCCATTGCTTAAAAAATATATATTGAACGAATTTATAGAACTCAGTTTCATCTGAAAGCATTTTTGCATATTTTATAAGAGCAGCCTGTCTGTACCCGGCAATATCCTTATCCCACTCCCAAAAAGGCTTATCCTTATAATAGGCCTTTATAGCCGTAAAAAGAGCATAGTCATTAAGCCAAAAAGCCTCTTTTTCCTTAAAAGAAATATATTCCT
>CALXUL010000130.1 GCA_944391635.1 uncultured Clostridia bacterium
TAACAGGACAATAGTAGGTAACATATCCTTCCATCTTCTGTCTCCTTTCAGTATTAATCCGTTTATATATTTTTTTACACTATTATTATATTCTATTAGAGAAAAAAGATTTACAAAAAAAGAAAAAAAGAGTAATTTTTTATAAAAAAAATATGTCTGTAATTTAAAATTAATCAAAAATAAACTACAGACATATAAAAACTAATAATTTATTGTTATGTATTCTCCAATTTTAAACAGATAACTTACTGCATAATCTATGAGTTCATCAGGTAAGCCTTTTGTAAAGTTATGGGTTTCGAAATTAAATGTACCATCGTAGTTTAGCCCTCTTAATCCCGTCATTATATCCTTCCAGTCAGCATCTCCGTAAAAAGGCGGCATATGATCATCTGAATAGCCGAAATTGTCAGCAATATGCAAAACCTTTAAATCTTTGCCCAATTTTAATATCTCATTTTTCTGTTCCTTTGATGTAAGGTTTGCATGTCCCGTATCCCAGCAAAATCCTACTTTTCCTCCAAGACTTTCTTTAATCTCTTTTAAATGATCACTTTTATAACCGTATTCATGATATATGTTACTTAATTTACGCGGTATATTTTCTATTGCAATCCCAATATTTAACTTTTCCGCATAATCAACTATAGGTGATAATTGTTCATAGTTATTTTTTAAAAATTCTTTTGGCGGGCCATAATCAACAGGATGAAAAACCACCCATTTAACATCCATTATTTTTGCCGCTTCAATTGATCGTAAAGCCTCATCCAGACAATTTGAATATCTGTCTGTTTTAAATGCCTCATACATCAACCCATGAGACTGATAAAATATAACTTGCTCTTTATCGGCAAATTCTTTTACACTCTTAAGCCAATCTTTCCAATTACTTTGTGTATAAAGACTATCTTTATATCCGTAGTAATCTGTAATATTAAAGTCTAAATATCTGAATCCGCATTTCTTCGCCCTGATAATTTTTTCTTCAAAGCTTTGACCTATTGATGTATATAAATTTAATGATGTTGATATATTCATAGTATCCTCCTTGATTTTCAGTTTATTTTATGAAATTATTTTGTAATATTTTAAATTTATAATACCATATTTATTTTAAAAAAGCAATATATGTGTGACATTATACATTAATACAAAAAAATGAACAGTAAGTTTTATCTAACTTATTTTCAATTATATTAGATATGATTTGCTTTTAATATTTTATTTTATTAACTAACAAACCCATACAATTATCAATTGCAAATTATAATTTTTATAAAAAACTAATGCGTACACTTCCCGTATTTATATTTAAAACAAGGAAAATGCACGCATATGCATGATTTTAATTTTACTTTATTTACATTTATTAACTATTTTTGACTGTAAATTGTTCAAACCCTCAGCGGTCTTAGCATTGCAAGTAAAATGATACTAAGTGTGATAATATGGGGCTTTGTGGACTTTGGAAATGCGCTTTGAAAAATGACTTACTTGCCTACTCATTTTGAAATGGAACTTACTATTTTAAGTGAAATGAGCAGCCACAGATGCATTTGGCATTGTTTGTCATTTTCTTATAGCACGTCATTTATCCGCTTAATGTATCACAGTAACAGTAATGTCCTGCTGAATTTCAAAAAAGGATTTTCCGTCAAAACATTTTTCTGAAAGAACGGCATCAATAGCATCTTGCGGAATATCTCCATTCATTGCTATCTCGCACTTCGCAATACATTTTGCAGCATCAGGGGTGCAATCCCAGATTACTAAATACGCATTACCTTCATTTACTTCCGGTTGCAAAACATAAGTTGTTCCGTCATACTCAAATTCTGCTTCATGACAATGCGAAACTAATTCGTACAATTCATTCATTTCTATTCCATTCATTATTTAACCCCCTTAAAAAGATTGGTAGTGTAAAGTGAATTATGAAAACTACCGGAAATCTTATTTTCTTTGTGCAATATTTTATCATACTCCAAAATACTTGTAAAGCCTGAAATGAACGGGCTTACAGCCCGGGCTTGACAAGCATTTCAGAGTATGATTGAGGATAATTACAAAGGAAATAAGGGGAGGTAATCGTCATTTTATACAATGACGCATCTCAAACCGCATAAATACTGGGGTTTTCAAGAGAGTTCACAAATACACTTTACACTACCAAAAGATTTTTGTATTTTTCGTAAAGAGCATCTCCGGGATGAAGTATATTCGGAGTTTTACTACGAATTCCATTTGTAAAATAGTGTATATGTAGAGATTTCTCACCATTATGCGTGCCATAATCAATATCAAACTTAGGTATACGATCGACTCCGAATACTCGAAGTTGGTCGAAATCTCCGTTTTTTCTGTACGAAAGATATGATGTTCCCGGCGTATTAGATCTCTCCGGCAAACTTATACTTGCCTTTGGGTCTTTTGGTGCTAAAACCTTCACTCCATCAACATAATCAACAGTATGCCATCGTGACGGAGAACTGAATCCCCCTTCTTTTAAGAAAGAGCCTCTGCTACCCAATCTTAACACGCTCCTCCCATCTTTGAGAAAAGCACTGATAATATGATACATTGTTATAAATATCAAGTTCTTTTATTTCTCTTCCACATACAATTAAATGTGATGGATTCTTTTGTTTTTGTAATTCCTCAATACCCTCTAAAAACATCCTTTTCCCGTATGGGTCAGACATACATCCATTTGAGGATACAGCAATTGATGCTTTTTCAGGCAAACCGTCAAAGCACCATTCAAAATCATCTTTCTGACACCATGAAGCAGTGGGGATAACATCAAATCCTTGTTGTTGCATATAATATGCCATTACACGATTTCTTGTACAATTCCATATCAATTGACCCGGAAGCATTTCCGGGTACATTGAATAATCAGTAGTAATAATTCCTGCAAATTTTTTCATATTTGAAAAACTAACTTCCGGATGATTCCAAAAATTTTCAAATAATACATCATCAATAAAATAATCAATCCAATATTCGCTTGGATTTTTAATTCCTTTTCTTTCATT
>CALXUL010000131.1 GCA_944391635.1 uncultured Clostridia bacterium
AAGCAGAAGAAACTCCGACTCCGGAAGCAGAAGAAACTCCGACTCCGGAAGCAGAAGAAACTCCAACTCCGGAAGCAGAAGAAACCCCAACTCCGGAAGTAGAAGAAACTCCGACTCCGGAAACGGCAGAAAAAAAGTCTGCATTAGAAACAGCAAATGAAAATATAACTAATGATACAAAGACTCTTGATACAGCCGATACAAAAGAAATAACAGTAAAAGTTCCGGCAGTTGAAAAAGTCCAGATTCTTGCTTCAGCAAGTAACGGAAGTGTAAGCGGAGCAGCTGAATATGAGTTTGGTGATGAAGTTACATTGACAGCAACAGCTGACGCGGATTATACTTTTACAGGCTGGAAAGTTGGCGGGGTAGTTGTAAGCCGTGAAAACCCATATGTATTTAAAGCTGAGTGTTCTATGAATATTGAAGCTCAATTCTTATTAAATGGCAGCGAGGTAGTTAACGTTACTGTTGAACGTAGTTCCACAAGAGGCACAGTCAGCGGCGGTGGAACATATGCCGTTGGCGATACTGTCGCGCTTACAGCGGATGGAAATCTGATGTATTGGAGTGTAAACGGTGAAAAAGTTTCCGAATCTAATCCGTATGTATTCACTGCGGTAGAAGATGTAACGGTTACAGCATACTTCTATAAATCAGGCGGCGGAAGTCTCAACAACAACTATGTATATTACAACGTAAAATTTAATTCAAACGGAGGATCTTCAGTTTCGGATATGAAGGTTGCGTATAACACGCTTGTGCCTCAGCCTGAAGACCCGACAAGGAGCGGATATAAGTTCCTAGGCTGGTATTCGGATGAGGAACTGACCCAGAAATATACCTTTAAAGAAAGACTGCTCGAGAATTTGACACTGTATGCAGCTTGGGAAAAGACTGCACAAACTGAGGAAGAAATTCTTCCGTTTACTGATGTAAAAACAGGAGATTGGTATTATTCAGCAGTAGAATTTGTGTATAACAGCAATCTGATGCTTGGAATGACCGATACAAGGTTTGAACCGGATACAACTCTTACAAGAGCAATGTTTGTGACGGTATTGTATCGTAGCGAAGGTGAGGAAAATAATAACGGAAGATCAGGATTTAATGATGTTGATTCTAATGCATGGTATGCAAAAGCAGTAACATGGGCAGTTGATAACGGGATTGTTGAAGGCTATGACAGCAATACGTTCGGTCCTAATGACAAGATTACGCGTGAGCAGATGGCAGCTATAATATACAGATACGCGAAATATAGCGGTTATGATATGAGCGGTGCGGCAGATCTTACTGCAAGCGATGCTAATGACGTAAGTGACTGGGCATTGTCAGCAATGAAATGGGCGCTGGACGTAGGTATAGTTTCAGGTATGGATGACGGAAGGCTGTTGCCGCAGGGAACGGCGACACGTGCACAGTGTGCGTCTATACTGATGAGATGCGTTCAAAACCTAAAGCTTATGCACATCGGCTGATTTAATAACAAATAATAGTTTAAGTGTGGGATGGATTCCGGTAATATCCGGAATCCATCCTTTTTTACATCCTACATAGATGAGCGGGATATTAAAATTCTTGATTTTTTGCTGATATTATAGTATAATAAGAATATAATGCACATATTGTATAAAAAAGTAAAATACGGCAGATATAGAAAGGCTGTGTAAATAATGGAGCGTAGCACAAAAGTATATGTCAGAATATGCGGAAAAGGATTTAATATTGTTTCTGATGAAAGACCGGAATATATGACTGAAGTTGCGCAGGATGTAGATGAACGTATGGATGCGCTTTTAAGAGGTAATTCAAGAATAACGTATGATATGGCTGCGGTTCTTACGGCTTTGAATCTTTGTGATGAGCTTAAACAGGAAAAACTGCTCAATAGGATGACTGTGGACAAGACAAAAACCGAAGCACTTGAAAAAAAGCTTGCAGCAGCGGAAGAGAGTATAGCTGAACTTAAAAAGCAGAACGCACAGCAGCTTGAAGAACATAAAAAGGCAATGGAAAAGATTAAGCTTGAATGGGCGGTAAGAGAAAAGGAATTTATGGACATGATAGATGAAATTGGCGATGAAACCTGAGCTTTTAGCGCCTGTGGGCGGAATGAGGGAACTTTGTGCGGCAGTGCAAAGCGGAGCAGATGCTGTGTATCTTGGTGCTGACAGGTTTTCTGCAAGAAGCGGTGCAAAGAATTTTGATAAAGCTGGACTTGCTGAGGCGATTGAATATTGCCATCTGCGAGGTATTAAGGTGCATCTTGCGGCAAATACGCTGATTAAGCAGTCTGAAACAGCAGATTTTTTGTCTGCGCTTAGCGAAGCATACCGGATGGGAATTGATGCTGTAATTATACAGGATATTGGAATGGCAAAACGCGCAAAAGATATTATGCCGGATATTGTAATGCATGCAAGTACGCAGATGACGGTATCAACAGCAGAAGGTGTAAAATTTCTTGAAAAAATGGGCTTTAGCCGTGTAGTTTTAGCGCGTGAATTATCGAGTGCGCAAATACAGAAAATCAGGCAAAGTGTTCAGGCTGAGCTTGAAATATTTATCCATGGTGCGCTTTGCTTTTGTTATTCTGGACAGTGTTATATGTCGAGTATAATTGGCAGACGAAGCGGTAATAGGGGAATGTGCGCGCAGCCGTGCAGACTGCCGTATCAATTGATTAGGGATAATAAAGTTCAAAAAAATGGTTATCTTTTAAGCCCAAAGGATTTATGCCTTGTAAATCGGATTAGTGAATTATCAGAAATTGGCGTTGATTCACTTAAGATTGAGGGACGATTGAAAAGTGCTGAATATGTTGCTGCTACCGTAGGAGTATACAGAAAACTTCTAGACGGCGGAATGATGGACGAAGATGATATGGAGTCCCTTATGGGTGCATTTAACCGCAGCGGTTTTACAGAAGGCTGGTTTGGCGGCGGTAAAAATTTTATGAGCGGAAATAGTCCGTCTAATATAGCTAATAAGAAAATTGGAGAGAATTATGCAAAATTTACCGTGGAAAATGCAAATTTTCGCAGGATTGGGGTTAAAATAAAGGCAGAAATAAAAATCGGAAAGCCTATGAGTGCAGTTTTTGAGGATTCTGACAAAAACACGGTTTCTGTGCAAAGTCAGTTTGTGGCAGAAACGGCACAAAAGACTCCTTTGGCACCGGAGCGTGTTAAGGAGCAGCTTGAAAAGCTGGGAGAAAGTATTTATTATGCTGAAAATATTGACGTAACAATAGAGCAAGGCGCAGTTTTGCCGATAAGCCAGATTAACTATGTGCGGCGGTTGGCTTGTGAGAAATTGGACAGGCAAAGACTGAAACTTGATAGCAAAATAGTGAGGGAATATATTCCTCAAATTTATACAGATAATAGTTCAAAACAGATGTATATTACGGCTGTTTGTGATAATATTAGGCAGGCAAAAGTTGCTGCGCGGTGTGGGGTGAGACGGGTTATTTTGACCGGAGGTAACAAAGGTGGCTTAAACGAAGCCGAAACGGTATTTCTTTGCCCGCCTGTTGGTATAGAGAAAACGGATATAGAATCTGTAATGGTTATGAATGCTGCGCAGATAGAATCAAACCGCGGCAAAAAGCTGTATGGCGGGTTTCGGCTTAATATAACTAACAGTGAATCGGTTTCGGTATTTAATATGTTGGAGAGTATAACACTGTCATGCGAGCTTAATCTTAAGGATTTAAAGAAAATAAATAAACCAATTGATACTGAAGTAATTGCATACGGACGAATACCGCTTATGGTTATGCGCGGATGTCCTGCACAAATTAATGGGGTATGTAAAGGTGAGGGAGGATATTATCTGAAAGACAGGTATAAAGAGATTTTTCCTATTGCATGCCGAAAGGGATGTATTAGCGAGCTTTTAAATTCCAAGCCTGTTTATATGGCAGATCGTATAAAGGATATTAAAAATGCAGGAATAAATGGCTTGCAGCTATGGTTTTTTGATGAGAGTGAAGATGAGGTTTTGAGAATAATAAATTGTTACAAACAAGGGATTGAAGGCGGTACGCCTGAGTATGATAAAGAATTTACGCGCGGACACTTTTACCGCGGAATGGTATAGAAGGTAAAATTATGGAGAAAATTATATTAGCGTCTGCTTCGCCAAGACGGAGCGAAATTTTGAAGGCGGCAGGAATAGAGTTTGATGTTGTAAAATCCGATGTGGACGAAAGTGTTGTTTCTACAGACGGCGGAGCAGAAATATATGTGCAGGAGCTTGCATTTATGAAGGCTGCCGCAGCTGCAAAGAAGCTATCAGAAAAAGGCCGGAAAAAATATCTTGTTCTTGCGGCGGATACTGTGGTAACTCTCAACGGGAGGATAATTGGGAAACCTAAAGATGAGGCTGATGCTGAGCGAATCCTCCAAGATTTATCGGGCAGAGAACATGTGGTTATTACCGGAATATGTATATTTAGAGGCAGTGACGGATTTTCGGTGTGTGAGAGTGTAAAGACGACGGTAAGGTTTAAGACGCTTGATACAGACACAATAAGGGCTTATATTGCTACAAAAGAACCAATGGATAAAGCTGGGGCTTATGGTATACAAGGCCGCGGCAGTCTGCTTTGTGAAGGCATTGACGGAGATTATTTTAATGTGGTGGGGCTGCCGGTTTCACGTGTTTGTGACATACTTTCTGGTGAATTTGGGTATAAGATTTTTTAACAAGGAGTAATACAAATGGATTTGTCTTTTTTGGGAATTTGCAGTGAAATAGGCGTTGATCTTGGTACGGCATCAACGCTTATATCAACAAAAAGCGGCGGTGTACTTTTAAATGAGCCGTCGGTTGTTGCGATAGATAAGGCGACTAAGAAAGTACTTGCCGTAGGCAGTGAAGCAGATGAGATGCTCGGCAGGACTCCTGAGAATATTACCGCAATAATGCCGGTAAAAAATGGTGTAATAGCCGATTTTGAAACAGCGGTATTGATGGTTAAAGCGTTTTTAAAGCGTGCTTCTGGGCGCAGACCATTGGTTAAACCAAATATTGCAGCCGCAGTTCCCGGCGGAATAACCGATGTAGAACGCAGGGCAAGTGCGGAAGTATTTATGGCAGCAGGAGCAAGGAATGTGGTTTTAATTGAGGAACCGATGGCAGCCGCGCTTGGCGCTGGTATGCCAGTTGGTGCGGCACAGGGGTCTATGATTGTTAATATCGGCGCAGGCACATGTGAGGCTGCAGTAATATCATTGGGCGGAATAGTTTCGGCAAGAAGTCTCCGCATCGCAGGCTCAGCGCTTGATTCGGCTATTTTATCATATGTTCGTAAGGAATATTCTATAACAATAGGCTCTAAAATGGCAGAGGAAATTAAGATTGAGATTGGCTCTGCCCAACCCTATCCGGATGAAGGCTACTATGAGGTGCGCGGCAGACAGACAGCTACCGGTCTTCCGAAGAATGCGCGTATTGCGGCAAGTGAAGCGCGAATGGCAATGAGCGGAGGAATAGGCAGAATTGTCGATGCTGTTCTTGATACGCTTGAGGAGACGCCGCCCGAACTTGCGGCAGATGTGCTGTCATCAGGAATCCTTCTTACTGGGGGAGGCGCTTTAATAAGGGGTATTGACCGTATTATTGAGGATGCTACTGGAATACGCACTACTATTGCAGAAAATCCGGTTGAATGTGTAAGCCTTGGCTCGGCAATGGCTTTCTCAAGTCCGGCTGTACTGCATAGATCAGAAACTGCAAGACGCAGATGATGGAGGAAAAAGATGTCCTTTTTTAAAAATAAACCGCTGGTGATAACAGCGGCGGTTATAGTGGTTGCTGTGATTTTGGCAATGGTTTCGCATTTTTCCGATGGAATGCCGGGACGGGTTGCAGGATTTGTGGTAACGCCAGTTGAAAAGGTTTTAGCAAAGGTTGTTTCCCCGGTTGCAAGGTGGAAAAATAACTTGTTTTCCGCAGGTAAGCTTAGGGAAGAGAATGAAAAGTTAAAAGAAGAGATTATTGCTCTGCAATCGGAAAACCGCAGTGTAAAGGAGTACGTTGAAGAAAACGCGCGCCTTAAAGAACTTTTGGGACTCAAAGAGGAAATGGCGGAAAAGGAGGTTCTTGCAGCAACTGTAATTTCAGCAGATTCTGATGACTTTTCCAAGACTATTACGATAAATCGCGGCAGCGGCGATGGGATTGAACTTGAGGATGCTGTGATTTCAAATTTGGGAGTTATAGGTCGCGTATCTGAGCTTGGCGGTGATTGGGCGAGAGTTACAACAATTCTTGCACCGGAACATTCTATTGGAGTACGGGTTACAAGGACTGGAGATTTAGCTGTGCTCCAAGGTGATATTTCGCTTGCAAAGGATAAGCTTTGCCGGCTTGATTACATATCTGGGTCAGCCGAGCTTATTGTAGGAGATATACTTGAAACCTCGGGAGTGGGAGGAATATATCCGCCGGGGGTTAGTGTAGGAAGAATTTCTCAGGTTAGAATGGATAATTCAGGTGCGGTGGATTATGCTGTCGTTGAGCCGACAGTGGATTTCTCACAGTTGTTTGAGGTCTTGGTTATTACGGATTGGAAAAGGGAAAGTATTTCTCCGGAATATATTGACGGTGCTGGTGATGAAATACAAGATGAAATGCCGGTTGAGGGAGAACTGAGTCAGTCGGATATTGAAAATGCGATTGGATAGTTAGCGGTGAATAGAATGAATAAGTTTAAAATATTTTTTGTCTGTACTGCACTTTTCTTTTTGGAAAGGGTATTTTTCACGCGCTTTGAAATATTCGGATTAGTGCCATGGCTTCTGTTTTCTTTTGTGATGGCAGGAGCTGCGGCAAAAGAAGAGCTGGGGACGTATCCGGTTTTTGCCGGAGTATGCGGCTTGGCAGTAGATTTAGCCGGCGGAGGTGCGACGGGGGTTGGCATGATATTATATGCGTTAGCTGCGGGCGGGGTATTTCTTTTGTCAAGATGTGTTTTAAGAGAAGGTTTTTTGACATCAGCGCTGGCGGTGTTTATATTTTCGCTTGCGGCTGAGAGCCTCTATTGTATTATGAATTATGCTAAGGCAAATCCGGAGATTTTGTCAGTATTTATACGAATTATACTGCCGCTTGCTGTGATAAATACAGTTTTTGCGCTGGTTCTTTTCCCGATTGCAAAACGGCTGTTTGGGCAGAGGAGGATAATATTTTGAGTAATGCGAGGCTTATTTTTATACGTGTAATAATAATAGCGCTCGGAATAGTGCTTGCAGTGCGCTTGTATAATCTTCAGATAATAAATGGTGAAGCATATCTTCAGGCATCTAATTCACGGTCAACAACAACGATCGCAGAAAAAGCACCGCGCGGTGATATCAAGGATAGGAACGGAAAAACGCTTGTTACAAATAGGGAAGGATATTCTCTTATATGGGTTAAAACAGCAGCATCAGATAAGGAATTAAACAAAATGCTTGCAAAGCTGGCAGAAATTTTGAAGCAGTCAGGATATGAATTAGAAGACAGCCTTCCTGTTTCCGATTATCCGTATACTTATATTTTTAAAGACAGTAATTCTGATGGTACGGCTGACGATGAGATGGCAGAATGGTTTGAAGGAAAAAAACGTCTTGAGTTGGGTATGAGTGCAGAAGAGGTTATTGATGTTTACCGTGATGTGTTCGGGATAGACGAAGAAGTTCCGGAAGAATTTGTGCGCACCGTTATAGGTATCAGGTATGAGGCGGAAGTTAACGGTTTTTCCTTTTCTACCCCCTACACGATAGCTCAGGATGTGGATATTGAAGTTGTGACACAGATTAAGGAACAGAGAAGTGAATTTCAGGATATAGAAGTAACTTCAGATTATTTCAGACAGTATGAATTTGGAAGTCTTGCCGCACATATACTTGGACGTATCGGAAAAATTGACAATTATGAGCAATACAGGGATAAGGGCTACGCATACAACGATGTAGTAGGAAAACAAGGAATTGAAAAGATATGCGAGGACGAGCTGCGCGGCAGTGATGGCAGAAAAATGGTGAATTCAACAGACAACGGGGAATTGTTAGGGCTTCATAATGAGGATGCTGTTGCGGGTAATTATGTGGTTCTGACTCTGGACGCAGATCTGCAGATGGTAGCAGAGGAATCACTCAAAAATACAATTTTGGATATTGCGCAAAAGGGTAAGGACGCAGGCGCGCAAAAAGGCGGCGATGCTAATGCCGGAGCAGCGGTTGTTCTTGATGTGAAAAACGGAGAAACACTTGCTTTGGCAACATATCCGTCATATAATCCCGAAACGTTTAATGATATGTATAGTGAACTTTCAAATGATGAAAATACGCCGTTGTGGAATAGGGCTATAAGCGGAACGTATTCTCCCGGTTCGACTTTTAAACCGCTTACAGCAATAGCGGCACTTGAAACGGGGGCTGTAACAATAACTGAACAGCTTCTTTGTGACGGTATATATAAATATTTTAAAGATTATCAGCCAAAGTGTTGGATATATCTTGATTACCACCTGACGCATGGCTGGGAAAATGTAACTGATGCTATTGAGGATTCGTGTAATTTGTATTTTTATGAAGCCGGAAGGAGAACAGATATCGAAGCACTAGAGAAATATGCGTCTATGTTTGGGTTGGGAGAATATACAGGTATTGAACTTACCGAAGAATCAAAAGGCAATATGGCAGGACCGGAATATAAGAAAAAAATAGAAGGTGAAGATGCCGTATGGTATGGAGGAGATACCATACAGGCCGCTATTGGACAAAGTTATTCTAATTTTACCCCAATTCAGCTTGCCAATTACATTGCTACAATAGCAAACGGAGGAACAAGATACCGTCCGCATATAGTAAAAAGTATTCATAAGACCTCTGACGGAAGTCTTGTTAAAAAAACAGAACCGGTAGTCGAAAACCAAATCCAGCTCAACGCGGAAAATCTTGACGCAGTAAAAAGAGGTATGTACGGAGTAGTTGATGAAGGGTCGGCAAGTAAGATTTTCCAAGGGTATGATATAGAAATAGGAGGAAAAACAGGTACTGCGCAGGGCAGCAGCAATGACTCGAATACCGCGCTTTTTGTCGCGTTTGCGCCTTATTATGACCCCGAGATTGCAGTTTGTGTTGTTATAGAGCATGGCGTGCGAGGAGTTAATGCAGCTCCGGTTGCAAGAGATATTTTTGATGAGTATTTTGGATTGGGTGAAAGTGTTGTTGAAACTTATGAAGTCGGAGAACTGCTTCCATAGTTTTAGTTTATTAAGATAAAAATAACCGTGTAAATAAACTGAACTGTCCCACTTTGTATAGACAGTACTAAAAGAACCACCCACGATATAATATTTAAATTTATGCAATATACTGACATCGCATTTCTTGTGGTGTCAGTTTTGTTTTTAGTTGCATTCTTTCGTTGTTGTAAAATGTATGTATTCATCTATGAGTAGACATGAATCCGAAAAAATGTGAAGCTTTGCCCGATAAATACACTCTGTTTTGAAAATTTCAAATAAATTTTCTGCTGACAGTAAATCTTTTGCAGGTATGTTCATAAAGGCAGCATATCTATAATATCTGCTTTTCAAAACCTCAAAGAATCTACACATTTCACTAATTAAATACTTGTCTTTATGACGATAGATTAGCATTTATTTTACGCTTGCCCTCGATTGGTTTCTGTGAGCGAGAGAAAATCACGTATTAGTTCATTTTCCATCTCCAATGATTTGATTTTTGCTTCTTTGCAAGCAATATATTTTAGTTCGGAAATTTTATATTGCTCTGATAGAACCTGGAGTCTTCCTTTCCGCTTTATTGCAATTCCTGCTGCATGTTTTCTTTGATTTCAATTATATCTTGAAATGAAATTATGTACTTGATCATAAGTACCCCCAATCCAGTATTCCTTTTTCATAAAGTTCGATGTGACTGTATTTTCGTGGCATAAAAACTCCTACTGTGTCATTTTATTTTTATTCTACCATAGAAGGACCTTTTTTCTATTATCCATTTTTACTTGATCTGTTCATCATTGTTTTTTGTTTTAAAGAAAAATTATAGTTTTATACATATAAATATTAATATTTTTGTATATGTGAAATTATTGTTATTGAAAAAACAAATATATTATAATACAATAAATTAGTATTAATATATTTATCGGGGGATAAGGGATATGATATTTAAAAATAATGCGACGGTTCTTAATAAGCTCAGCGTGTCATATCTGATGGTTGTATTGATAGGAAGTTTCCTGACAGGTGTCACCGCAGATATTATACTTGAAAATTTTTTCGACCGGCAAATTGTTGATTATAACAGTGCTGTGGTAAATACGCTGCGGGATTACATATCAAAAGACATTATTGACGGGGTTGACAGAGCGTATTTAAAGGTAATATCGCAGTCGAATAATAACGAATTTTTCGTGGATTCATTTTATCAAAGTGATATGGATTACAAAACAATAAAAAACATAATGAACCATATAACGGATGTTGCGGTTGAGGAAAATGAGTGGCTGGACGGAATATATACTTATTTTTCAGATTCTGGGGTTTTGGTAAGCACTGACGGATTGATATATAAGCGAGGCAATAGATCTAATAGTTTGCCAGAATGGATGAAATCAATTATAGAAGCGGACAGTGAAATCATTTATGTGCCGACTCAGCCATATGACGGGATTGATATACTTGAGGATGATAATATTTGTATGATAGTTAAGCCGTACTCTGCCCCAGGATGTAGATCTTACATATTATAAAATAAAGACTATGCTATGGCAGAACGCGCAGACCTTAGTGCCGTTATGTAAAGCTGAAGTCTTTCCAAAACAAGAAAGCCAATTTACAGTAAATAAGGTTTTTCAAGATAATATGGTACTTCAGCGTGACCAGAAGATAGCGGTATATGGACAGGGGACTCCGGGCGAACCGATAAAGGTAAGTCTTGGCGCTGATATGAC
>CALXUL010000132.1 GCA_944391635.1 uncultured Clostridia bacterium
CCATAACGATATTATCCGAACTTTTTATGTTCGCGGTAACGGTAAAACTCCGTGATAGGTAAAACCTGTCACGGAGTTTTGCTATTTGGTGCCTTTGTAACAACGTTACACTATTTTCTATATATACGCGTATATAGCGCGTATAGAGTATTTTTCCTCTATAAACTCTCTGTTTTATACTCTATAGAAAAATAATGTTACAATGTTACAAAATACAAAAAATCCTTATTTTATGCGGCTTTACGGCGTAACATTTGCCGTAATAAAAAGCGTAACATTTGTGTTTTTGTTACATTGAAATTCTGTAACATTTCTACACGAAAATTAAAGTGTTACACCTATTTGTTACACGGTCAAAAGCTCCGAAGCGTTATCTGCCACGGAGCTTTATTTTGTGTATCAGCTATTCACTTTTTGCTACTGCCTTTGTGAGATATTGGTTTTTAAGAATAGTCTTTTTGTATTTGGACATATAATCCTTTGCTGCTTCTTTTGCCGCTTCACAACTCTCAACTGAATTACAGCCGTACTGCTTACGAGCATTTTCAACGACTGTTAAATAATCGATGATATATTTGTGGTATTCCTGCGGTGCCATCTGATATACATATTTTTGCTTATCGACCGTCCATTCTAAAGTGGAGCTTGGCAAACCGTCAAAAATAACGTCAGTGCTTATCGTTGAGCCATCAAGACTACTCAGCATATTTGTCTGCGATGCAGTGTTTTCATAATTCCAATTATTGAGAGCTTTCAGCAGATATATACGACCGTTTCTCTGTTCATCTTTCGGAAGAGCCTTTACAGCTTTATTCATTCCCGAAATATAGCTTGTAATCATTGAGTTCTTTTCATATTCGATCGCCGTATCAATAGTGCCACTGTATGAAAATGCTTTTTCTGCCTTTTCCTGATTCTCATACATTCTATTCAGAACATCGGTAGAATAATTACTGTCCGAAATGAATTTGTTACGCAGTCCGATAGACGTGTCCTTGCGTTCCTCATTCATCGGGGGCAGTGCTTTGTTTATCTGTCCGAGAATACCTGTATATGAAGAAAGCAGGTGGTCAATCTTTTTAGGCGACATATCTGTATTTCTTGCAAGTTTTGTTTGGCCCAAAGCATAAGCAATTTTCGTTGTACTTTCTGTGTATCTTTCGTGACTCGGAGTATAGTTATCATAGGCTCCCTCAATCGGCGTATCTTTGAAATCCTGATTGAATCCAATATCCACAACGCCACCTAAAACAGTACTACCTAACCAAGAGTGAGCCGCATCTTCTATTGATTTTAGATCGTCGGGTATCATTGGCGGTATAAGCTGTCCGCCTAAATATGTGCTGAAATCATAAAAAGCATTTTCGTTTCCAAAAATGTACTCAATTGCTCTTTCGGTGAAGCTGTCAAGTAGGGCGTTTTCTCTCGGCTTCGGTAACGATATGAATTTTCCGTCACCGATAGCAAAGTTATAAAAGTTATTTTTCTTATAGCTCGAAAGATTGTTATAGCCTTCTTCATCAACTGATTTATTGTAGACGTAGCCAATAATCCCCATAAGCAAAGCATGCAATAGAAATTTTAGTAATGCCTTATATCGCTTTTTAGTATCCTTGTTAGTAAGTGTGCGAAAAGTCTTGTCAAGTCCCTGAATTGCCGCGTTATTAAACATAAAGGCGCTGTTTGCAATTTTAACGCCGAAGCCACTGCCAGACCGCTTGAAATTGGTCGTAATATCACTTGCGTTGAATATTGCTTGCTGTAGGTCACCGCCCTCTTTCAAAGTTCTCTGGAATTCTGCAAATCTCGGAACACTTTCAACAGCATCATTGAGCACAGCTACTGTTTCAATCGGATGTAAGAATAAAGAGTATGCAAGTCGTTTCGCTTTGCCCATATCCTTTTGTGCGACAGTACGCAGGGTCTTTTTAATACTATCGATATTTGCAGATAGCTCGGAAGAATGACCGCCACCCATCGCTTTGTATATCTTATAATCAGCGTTGTTTGTGATGATACCACCAAGAGCTTCTATATACTGTGCCGCAAATACGGCAAGATTGTTTACCTCTGACATTTTATACGCTGTTCCGAAATCTCGGATTGCATTTGTAGCCGCAAAGATAGGATTGTTTTGAGTAATGAGCAGCTTCATAGGTTGCATAATCTTTGTTGCCCATTTCATATATCCATTTGCTTGTTGTGGTGCAAGCTCTGCAACTGATTTATACAATGCATCATCGTGTATTTGATAGTATGTGGGGCTGCCGTTTTGCATCACTGTAACAATCTTCTTGTTTGCGTTTGCAACAGGAGTAAAGTCCGTAACTTCATCACCGAATATCTGCTCAAATAAATCACTTACCGCAAAATAGTCATCGCCTGAACTTACAACCTGTTGAAGGGCATCGGTAAACGCTTCCTTTGACCGAGTTATATTTACAGTATGAGGTATCATATCAGGCGGTATGGCTTCCATAAATTGACCAAAACCGTCAACTGTGTCGGCATAGCTTGCAAGCACTCTTGCAGTCTGATTACGCAACGAGAATTTTACCATTTTTTCGGTATTTTTGATAATGCTTTCAACCGGACTTAGGATAAGTTCGCCACTGCCTTTTGCCCTCATAATCGGGGAACGCTGATTTACAAAAGTACCTTTTGCTCTACCGGAGTTTTTGCCAACTGCCCTGTAAAACGGGACATAATCAGGATATTTACGATTAAGAGTGTTAAATGTTTCCTCTGACATACCGCCTGCCGGGATAACAAAATATCTTAGTACATTGTTTTGGTATTTGTAAAGGTTTTCTGCGGCAATCTTGATTTCGGGATGTTCTGTTTCAATTTCTGATATTTGCTTTTGGATTTCCTCTACATTTTCCAATGTATCATCAGCGAATACTCTCTTTGGCGTAACATCGTCTTCAGTAGGTGCAATCCACTCTAATGAATGTCTCAGAACAAGATATTTGTCGAGTAGTTTTATGTCCTTTGCATCTACCATACCTATACTTTCTATAAAGGACTTGGCATTTACAACATCGCCATCCAAATCACGAAACCCCTCACGGATTAAGTAATTAGCGATGGTGTGCGCATTTAGTGAATTTGTTGCAAGAACATAGGCGTTACCCTTGCCAGACAAAGTTTGTCCTGTAACTTTTTCAACATAGTCAACAGCTTCTTTCTGTGGGTGGAACGCATCTACCCAACTTGTGTAGAGCCTCTGCCATTTTTCTTTGAAAGACATTTTTTCTTTCTGTTTTGCATTTGTGATAGCAGCATCGTATCTTTCGGAAATGTTGTAGGATAGATACTCATTAACGCTTGATGCAATTTCATTCAGTGATTTTAAGTCCTCTTTGGAAAGTGCGCTAATAAAGTCGGCATAAAATTCCGGGCATAGTCTGTTTGCCTCGTTTGTGTTTTTGAGATACGCTCTTACAAATTCTGCAACAGCTTCACGGTCCCTGTCGGCTTCTTCGTATTGCTCTAAAAATTCTTGTGGTACCATTACAAATGCTTCACACAGAAGCCTTCAGCAATACAAATAAAATAAATTGTTGACTTAATAATCTCATACTTCTAAAAAATCCGTAAAAGTAAAACGAGTGCAATAAGGCTGCGTTATAAAATGGTTTATTTTGGCATATGTATAGGGAAAGGCGGCATCGAAAATGATGTCGCCTATTCTGTTTAGTATCATATAAAAAGATTGATGAAAAGGCGGTGGTAAATTGCTATGAAAGTAATAAACGGCGAAATAATTAATAATATTCCCTGGGAGGAAAAGCCGGCGGGGTGTAAGGATGTTATATGGAGAAGCAGAAATAACCCAATTATAACAAGAGACGCAATAAAAAATTCAAACAGTATTTTTAATAGTGCGGTTGTTCCTTTTGAAGGAGGTTTTGCAGAGGTTTTTAGAAGTGATGACCAGACAAGGAAACAGCTTTTACATGTGGGATTTAGTAAAGACGGAGTTTTCTGGGAAATAGATGACGAGCCGATAAAATTTATGAATGAAAAAGGCGGATATAATGAGTTTGAATATGGTTATGATCCGCGAGTGTGCAAGATTGAAGATAAATACTATGTAACCTGGTGCAACGGTTACAAAGGTTTTCCTACTATAGGTATTGCTCAAACAACTGACTTTAAGAAGTTTTTACAATTAGAGAATGCATTTTTGCCATTTAATAGAAATGGTGTACTGTTTCCAAGAAAAATTAACGGTAATTATGCAATGCTAAGCAGACCGTCTGACAAAGGGCATACGCCGTTTGGTGAAATATTTTATAGTGAGAGTCCGGATTTGACATATTGGGGCAAACATCGCCTTGTTATGAGGCCGTGCGGAGGCTGGCAGAGTACAAAGGTGGGGGGCGGGCCTATCCCCATTGAAACGGACGAGGGCTGGCTTATGATATATCATGGCGTATTAACAAGCTGCAACGGTTTTGTATACAGTGCCGGAGCGGCGATACTCGACAGTGAAAAACCATGGATAGTAAAGTATAGAACAAAGTCATATATATTGTCGCCAAGGGAGCTGTATGAGTGCGTAGGAGATGTCCCGAATGTTGTATTCCCCTGCACAAATCTTTGTGATGCCGAAACAGGAAGGATTGTAATATATTATGGCGCGGCGGATACTGTATTGGCTCTGGCATATACAACGGTTGGTGAATTGATGGATTTTATAAAGAAAAATTCATATTAGACAATAAAAATAACACGGCAGAAAGCCGTGTTATTTTTATTCAGCAGTTGATTTGTATTGAGTAGGGGAACAGCCCATATGTTTTGTGAACTGGCGTATAAACGAATGTACGCTTGAATACCCGACTTCTTTTGCTGTATTTGCAACAGTCATACCAGATTTTAAAAGAGGAAGTGAATGTTCTATCCTTGTCTTGGTTTATAAACTCAAGAATACTCTGCCCCTCTGATTTTTTGAATAGTGATGATAGATAATACGGTGTAACATCAAAATAATCACCAACGGAAGAAACATTAAGATTTTCATTTTTATAGTTTTCCTCAATATATATCTTTATTTTAAGTATAATATTGGGCGGTGATGGTGATTCGGTGGTGTTAATGGTGTTATTTTTACAAATTTCACACGCGTTTTCTACAAGGTCGGAAATCTGTTGAGGCTCAATCGAACCTGCAAGGTTCATAAGATTAAGCGTCATAGAAGTGAGCTTCTCATAGGAGTTTTTATCCAGACGGCTGTTTAACGAGTAAAATGCCGAAAGAACTTGGGTTAATATGTTGAATACATTATCATTGCTTTCTGATTGCATATTACTTTTCATTGTAGCAAGAAGATTTTTTGCAATTGAAAAATCACCGGTCATAATTGCATTTGCAAGATAATCATTATTCTCTTTGTTTGACTGTGATACGAGTGTTTTTCGGTATACATTATAATCAGACAAAGTAATATCATCATATGAAATATTACTGTATATTTGATTGTTGTTTCTGTCGAGGATATAAACATTACCTGTTTTTAGTGAAAGGTAATGTGATAAAATAGAATCTATCTTTGAATATGCAAGCCGAATGACGCAGCAATAATCTGATCTGGAAAGATTCTGTTCCGCTTTTGATGAGAACATAAAATCTATATATTTTTCCCCTGTGTTATCTTCGGTAACCTTACTTGTGCCATAGGATACTGATTGCAAATTATTTAGCCAGCCTGAGTATGTAAAATCATCTGTTTGAGAATAAAAATTATCAAAGAACTCTTTGGTTGTTGCACTGTATATGTTTGAAATACAGTAGTCATATTTCGGGAAGTAATAATAAATAAAATAATTTTCTTCCATAACAAATTAATTAAGTCCAGAGGAAGTCTTATATATATTATATTCAGATAAAGTAGGCTGCTCGCTATTTATAATGTCCGATATAATGGAGGAATTATTAATGGAGTTATTAATGGATTGAAAAGAATATATTTTATTTTCAATTTCGGACAAGATAGAGTCCATACTGCGAAAAGTATTTTCACATAATTGATTTTCAAGATTTTCTTCTGTTATAAGGTATGCAGAAGCCATCGATAGAAAAAAATATAGCAATCAGAATAAAATATGATATAATTAATGAAATGGTAAACTTTTTTGAACGCTTTATTTTAGCTATCAGTTTATCAGATAAAATGGCAACCACCCCCTAATTTTATAACATAAATCTAAAATAATTATATCTTTGTCAAGGTAATTTGTTGATAGTATAGTTAAAAAATACGTTAAAAAAATCATAGCTTACATATGCGCCAAATATAAAACGTGTATTTTTTTCAGGTATTTGATGCGTAGAAATTTTTTATTTAATAAAGTGATTTTTGTTAAATCATATTGCAAAATAATGCAAATTTATGTAAAATATAGAGAAGAACGCAGTTAATAAACGGAGGAATATAAAAATGCATGATTGTAAGATGATAACCAATCCCGATGCTGTTTTTTCGGAGGATAAAATATATATTTTCACTAAAAATGTGAATATGGAAAAGGATACTGAATGCAGTGTTGAAATAAGCGCTGAGGCACGCTATAAGATGTATGTAAATGGTGAACTTGTTGGCGCAGGCCCGTTAAAGGGCAGTGATAAAAGACGGTATTATGACAGTTTCAATATTTCGTTAAAACAGGGAGGAAATACCGTTTATATTGAGGTGTTGCAGCTCAGAACTCCTCAGGACTTAAGTACGCATAGATTCTTGACAGCGGTATATCGCCGCGGTGAGGTATGGGTTGCTGCGAGAGCTTTAGACAAAAAAGGTAATGCTGTATTTGAAACTGATGATAGTTGGGATACTTGCGAAAAATCGGGTACGGAGTTTATTGTTCCGGAATATTCATTTTATGCAGGTTTGCCGGAAAGGGCAATTGGAATTACTAATAAAGTTTGTGTTAAGGCAAAATTTATTGGAAAGCTGAACGCACAGCTTGAATATGGGGAAAATGATTCGCTCGTTGCATGGCAAAGACCTATACCAATGCTTACACTTTATCCGGAAAGTATCAGTCTGACTCTTAACAGCGTTTTTGATTATGGTGTTCTCACAACCGGATATGTGAGCTTTAATTTGTCCGGCAAGGGAAAGGTAAAAGTAACATATGCCGAGAGGTATAAGAATCCAACAAGTGAAATGCGTACATTTGACGGAGGGGATATATTCGGAGATTATGATATTTTTGAAATAGACGGTAATTTTGTTTATGAGCCGTTTTGGTTTAGATGTTTTAGGTTTATTAAAATAGAGTCTTCAGAGGATATTAAGATAAATAGTGTTAAGATAACTCATACACAATATCCTCTGGTAACAGAATCGGATTATGATTTTGGTAATGATTATGATAATAAGCTGTGGGATATGAGCCTCAGGACGCTCAAGCTTTGTATGCATGAAACATATGAGGACTGCCCGTATTATGAGCAGCTTCAATATGCAATGGATACATATTTGCAGATGCTCTTTACCTATCAGCTTTCAGACGATGACCGACTTGCAAGAAAAGCCATTACAGATTTTAGGCTATCGGTATCGGGTGAAGGTCTTACCAGGTCGCGTACCCCGTCGGCTATGGATCAGACGATACCTGGATTTGCGCTGTTTTATATTATGATGGTTACGGCACACTTTGAAAGATTTGGGGATGCGCAGATCATTTCTGAGAATTTACCTGTTATACTCGGCATATTTATGTGGTATCAAAATCACCTTAATGGTCGTGGTATAGTTGAGAAAAGCTGTTACTGGCATTTTGTTGACTGGGCAGACGGATGGGAGGAATCACACGGTGTGCCGGGGGATATGTCAGCAAAAGAAGCCGGCGCAGAAACGCTTATGTTGGCTTATACCTATCGTGAAGTTTCAAAGGTGTTATTAAAAACAGGCAGAAAAGAGCTTGGGGCAGAATTTGAAAGTACCGCGAAAAAAATCATTAGTGATGTAATGGCAAACTGTTATGTAGAGGAAAAGGGATTATTTGCTGATGATGAAACAAAAAGACAGTTTAGTCAGCATATGCAGGTGTGGGCAGTTTTATCAGGCTGTGCACAGGGAGAGCTGGCAGAGAGGGTAATGACTAATTCTTTTAGCTTAAAGAGTAAATCAAGTTTTGCATTTGCATACTTTTTGTTCCGCGCTTTGGAGAAAACGGGGATGTATGAAAAGAGAAAGGATATGCTAAATAGCCTTTACAAGCTTGTGGATTATAATTGTTCTACTGTGCCGGAAACTCCCACAAACCCTCGAAGCGAATGCCATGGCTGGGGGGCGGTAGTGCTGTACGAATATACAGCGCGGGATATTGGGGTCTGGAAAACTGACTATGAAAATAAAACAGTATATCTAAAACCTTATACTGCTGAGCGGGACAGCGCAAGAGGAAGTGTATATACAAGGCTTGGTCGGGTTTATGTAAAATGGGAGAAAAAAGATGGGAAACTATATCTTGAATATGATGCACCTGACTGCGTAAAGGTAGAGGTTCAATATGATGGTGAAATAGTTTTGCTTAAAGGATAGAACAACATAAAATTATTACAATAAAAAAACCAAACTAATTTTAAAAATGAGTTTGGTTTTTTTGTATTCAAATATTATTATTTTGAGTGTTTTTTATCAAGTGATGCTTTTATAAAGCTTGCAAAAAGTGGCTGTGCCCGGTTAGGTCTTGATTTAAATTCCGGATGGAATTGTACACCAATATGCCAGCTGTTTGACGGAAGTTCAACCATTTCAACTAACCTGTCGTCAGGTGAATGACCGCATATAACCAGCCCAGCTTCGGTAATTGCTTTGCGATATGAATTATTAAATTCATATCTGTGGCGGTGGCGTTCATATATGAGGTCAGAGTTATATATTGATTTTGCCAAAGTATCCGGCATAAGTTTGCAAGGATAAAGCCCCAAACGCATTGTACCGCCTAAATCCTCAACATCCTTTTGCTCAGGCATAAGGTCTATAACAGGATACGAAGTATCAGGATTGATCTCAGAGGAATTGGCGTCTTTATATCCTAACACATTACGCGCAAATTCTATAACGGCAATTTGCATACCAAGACAGATTCCAAAATATGGTATATTGTGTTCGCGGGCATATTTTGCAGCTTCAATCATACCTTCTATCCCTCTGTCGCCAAATCCGCCGGGCACTATTATTCCATCAGACCCGCAAAGAAGCTTGTCCGCGGTTTCAGGGGTGATTTCTTCGGAATTAACCCAGTTAATATGTACATTAGTGTAATTCTCAATACCGCCGTGTTTTAGTGCTTCTGCAACTGAAATATATGCGTCATGAAGTGCTACATATTTGCCAACAAGAGAAATTGTGACACATTCTTTTCCGCCCTGCATGAGATCTTTAACCACATTTACCATATTTGTCCAGTCTTCAAGATCCGGAGTTCTGTTTTCTAAACCGAGGCGTTTGCAAACAGCATTTGCCAGCCCTTCTTCTTCCAGAGCAAGCGGAACCTCATAAAGCGTATCAAGGTCTAGATTCTGAATAACACAGTCCTCGCTTACATTGCAAAACAAACCTATTTTTCCTGCAAGACCCGGCTCAAGAGGTTTTTCTGTACGGCATACGATTATGTCAGGCTGAATGCCAAGGCTTAACAATTCTTTTACAGAATGCTGCGTAGGCTTAGATTTTTGTTCGCCTGAGGTCGCAATATACGGTACTAATGTAAGGTGTATATACATACAATTTTCTCTGCCTACATCACAGGTTACCTGCCGGATTGCCTCAAGATAAGGGGTGGACTCGATGTCACCCACAGTCCCGCCGATTTCGGTAATTACAATATCGGTTTCAAGTTCTTTTGCAACTCTGTAAACCCGTTCCTTAATTTCATTTGTAATATGTGGAATAACCTGTACGGTTTTGCCCTCATAATCGCCGCGGCGTTCTTTATTAATAACAGTCTGGTAAATTTTGCCTGTGGTAACGTTCGAATTGACGCTTAGATTCTCATCGATAAAACGTTCATAATGCCCCAGGTCAAGATCGGTTTCTGCGCCGTCATCGGTTACGAATACCTCGCCGTGCTGATATGGACTCATTGTACCCGGGTCAATGTTGAGATACGGGTCAAATTTCTGCATAGTAACGTTATATCCACGTGCCTTTAAAAGTCTGCCGAGGCTTGCAGCAGTTATTCCCTTTCCCAATCCTGATACAACGCCTCCGGTCACAAAAATATATTTGGTTGACATTTTTCCTTCCCCTTTTATTTAGTATATTTTTCAACAAATTTAGAAATTCTTTTAAGTGCTTTTTCAATACTGTCTACTGAATAAGCGTATGAACAGCGAATGTATCCGTCGCCGCATTTGCCAAAAGCATTGCCGGGAACACAAGCTACGTGTTCCTCCTCAAGAAGCCTTGCACAAAATTCCTCGCTTGACATATTTGTGGGTTTGATGCAAGGGAAGATATAGAAAGCCCCGAGCGGTTCAAAACAGGAAAGCCCCATTTTCCTGAATCCATCAACTATATATCTGCGGCGGTAATTATATTCACGCCTCATAGCCTCAACATCTGCATCACATGACCGCATAGCCTCGATAGCAGCAAATTGACTTGTGGTAGGACTAGACATAATTCCATATTGGTGTACTTTTGTCATTGGAAGAATAATTTCTTTCGGACCGAGTGCATATCCAAGTCTCCAGCCGGTCATAGCAAATGCTTTTGAAAAGCCGTTAACCACAATTGTCCGCTCACGCATTCCGTCAATTGCAGAAAAAGTACACGGCGGTTCATCGCTGTAAACAAGTTCACCGTATATTTCATCTGAAAGCACAAGTATATCGGTGCCATCTAATACATCTGCTATTGCCTCAAGATCGCACCGGCGCATTATAGCTCCGGTCGGATTATTTGGGTATGGGAGAATAAGAACCTTTGTCCTTGACGTTATTGCATTTTTGAGCTGTTCAGGTGTAAGACGGAACTCATCCTTTTCCAAGGTTTCAATAACAACCGGCACACCGCCTGCAAGCTCAGTTATAGGCTTATAGCATACAAAGCTTGGTTCGGGTATTAAAACCTCATCGCCGGGGTTAATGACCGAACGTATCATAAGATCTATTGCCTCTGAGCCTCCGACTGTAACAAGCACTTCATTTTCCGGGTTATAACTTACGCCGAATTTACGCTCGGTATATCTGCAAATTTCCTGGCGCAGCTCTAAAAGCCCGGCATTTGCTGTGTAAAAAGTGCGTCCGCGCTCAAGTGAGTATATGCCGGCTTCGCGTATTCCCCAAGGCGTGGCAAAATCCGGTTCACCAACGCCAAGAGAGATAACATCATCCATCTGTGCCGCCAAATCAAAAAATTTCCTTATCCCAGACGGCGGTATATCTGCAACTGTTTTGTTTAATAATTTCTTATAATCTATCATAGTGTAATCACCTGTCTGGTATCTTCTTCGTTATCATAAAAAATCAAACCATCATTTTTATATTTTTTAAGAACAAAATGTGTGGCAGTCGATAAAATATGATCCATCGGCGCGAGCTTTTCAGCTACAAAAAGCGCAACATCTTTCATAGTCCGTCCCTCAATCATAACTGCCAGATCATATGCTCCGCTCATCAGGTAGAGTGATTTTACCTGCGGGTATTTATAGATTTTTTCTGCGACCTTATCAAAGCCTTCGCCGCGCTGCGGAGTAATCTTGAGCTCGATAAGTGCATCGACAAATTCACGGTCGGTGCGTTCCCAGTTGATAAGGGTTTTGTATCCGACTATTATATTATCCTTTTCCAGACCGCGGATAATCGACTGCACCTCTTCTTCGGTAGAACCGAGCATCTGCGCTATTTTTGCCGGATCGGTCTTTTCGCCGCTTTTATCAAGAATATTCAGTATTTCGGTAATATTGCTCATAATTACAAACACCCCTATAAAAAAATAAAATACCAAATTATATTATAGACTATTTTATTTAAAATTTCCATACTTTTTTGAAAATTCGTTAAAATTTTTAATATATTTTTTTTCGGGTATTGGGCAATATAAAACTGAAGATTAAATAAAGGACGTGAAAATATGAAAATTTTGGTAGAAAAAAGCGAGCCGCTTAAAGGAGAAATATCTGCCGGCGGCTCAAAAAATGCCGCATTGCCGATTATGGCTGCATCAATATTATGTGCAGATAAATGCAGTATTTATAACATTCCCAATCTTACCGATACGGATAATATGAAAAATATAATGCAAAGTCTGGGCTGTGTAATTAAAGGAAATGAATTTGACAGCTCAAATCTTTGCGGTTTTGAGGCGCCATATGAAGAAGTAAAAAAACTAAGGGGGTCGTTTCTGCTTGCATCTCCGCTTCTTGCGCGGGTGGGCAGAGCACAAATTCCGCTTCCCGGCGGTTGCCCTATAGGAACACGTCCCATAGATTTACATCTTAAAGGTCTTCGTGCAATGGGTGCAAAAATTAATGCAACACATGGAGTTGTTGATATTAGCTGCAAAAGATTAAAAGGCGCAAGAATATATCTTGATTTTCCAAGCGTTGGTGCAACTGAAAATTTGATAATGGCAGCGGTTACCGCTAAAGGTACGACAGTTATTGAAAATGCGGCGCAAGAGCCTGAGGTGGAAGATTTGTGCGATTTTTTGAATAAACAAGGCGCGCATATATTGGGTGCAGGCAGTGGTACAATAAATATAGAGGGTATAAAAAAGTTAAAAGGTGTAAGTCATCATATAATACCGGATAGAATAGAGGCAGGCACTTATCTTGCCGCGTTTGCAATAACAAGAGGAAGCGGCAGAGTAAAAAATGTTCGCTCGGAGCATCAAAAACCGCTTATGGCAAAGTTTACGGAGATGGGAGTCAGGCTCTATGAGGACGGTGAAGATTTATTAATAGACGCCACAGGTACAGAAAAATCGGTAAATATTAAAACCATGCCATATCCGGGCTTCCCGACCGATATGCAGGCACAGTTTTCGTCGGTATTGTCTGTGGCAAACGGTACGGGTGTAGTGGTGGAAACGGTATTTGAAAATCGTTTTTTGCATATAAGCGAGCTTTTGAGAATGGGTGCAGATATACGTATAGACGGGCGGACTTCTGTAATTGAGGGAGTAAAGCGCCTTACCGGAGCAAAAGTAGAGGCGTTTGACCTGCGTGGGGCGGCTGCGCTTGCTTTAGCGGGTCTTGTGGCAGAAGGTGAAACCGAAATTTCGGGGGCGGAACATATTATGCGCGGTTATGAGGATTTTTGTGGAAAGCTTAGAGGGGCTGGGGCAAAAATAACGGCTCAAAAGGATTGATAATAGGGATATCTTTTGATATAATAGATGAAAGAATCGGCGGTTTCGCAAAAAAAGCTGCGGAAAGGGTTGGGGCTATGTATTTTGAAATGGTGACCGGAGGGGCAGGCTCCGGTAAGAGCGCATATATTGAAGAAAAGATACAGGAGTGTATAAGTTCGGGTAAAAATGCTCTTGTGATTGTACCTGAGCGTTTTTCGCATGTGGAAGAAACAACTCTTTGCAGACGTTTTGGGGGACTTGGTCTAAATGGTGTGGAGGTATCAACTTTTTCAAAACTTGCAAGGCGCATTAGGCAGCAAAAACAATTTCTTACTCCGTCCGGAAGGAAAATGCTTATCTTTAAGGCTGCCCGCGAAAATGCCGGGGCGGGCGATGGGATTTTTGAAAGTTCCTGTGCCAGGATAGGTTTTATTGAAAGTTTGAGT
>CALXUL010000133.1 GCA_944391635.1 uncultured Clostridia bacterium
AATATACTTTAATCATTCGATTGATGAAAAGCCAAAGGATACTTCTTTCAAGATGCATCTACATGAACAGCTTGAGATATACTGTTATATCGGGGGCGATGCCGTATATCTTGTAGAGGGAACAGAATATCCTCTTATACCGGGATGCATCCTGATAATGCGCCCATCAGAATCGCATATGATAAAAATTCTGTCTGATAAAACCTACGAGAGATTTTCTCTGCATTTTCTGCCTGATATCATTAGCGGTATAGATCCGTCACACACTCTGCTAAAACCGTTTTACGACCATCCTCTGGGCAAGGGCAATCTGTTTTTACCAGCTGATTTTAAGTTGGAGCAGCCTTTAGAATTATTGCAAAATATGTGTAATACCGGTATATCGGATATGCAGAAAAAAATAGAAATAAAAATACGATTATTTACTTTGCTAAGCACTATTTCAAGCGCTTTTTTATCAAAACAATTTGAGCTAAAAAATACCGATGAGGAAAAACTTACACAAAAAATCCTTAATTATGTTAATCTGCACTTATTTGATGATTTAACGTTGGGGTCATTGAGCGAATATTTTTTTATGAGCGTATCACAATTTAGCAGAGTGTTTAAAAACGCCACCGGTTCTTCCGTTTGGGAATACATTATGATAAAACGGCTTATAGCTGCAAAAAATAACATAAAAAAAGGCACACAGGCGACTGTTGCGGCACAGCAATGCGGTTTCCATGACTATTCGGCTTTCTATCGTGCATATAAAAAGTTTTTTGGACACTCTCCAAACAAAGACCTTTAAGTTGTCCCTATATTTTCAGCATAGGAATAAATATGCGCTAAAATTTGTAACCAGTATTTAAAAAGACGCATAAACTCGTTGATGAGGTTTATGCGTCTTTTTTTATAAAGAAAATAAAAATAATACCACAATGTTTTTGCTGTTGGCAGACAAAAAATTGCGAAATATTCTTCTGTCTTATCAAATAAATATTTTTATCCGGTCATCTTTTTACTTTCATTTATTTAATTAAATGGTGGGCGGCAACAGGCTTTATTAGCCTGTTGCCGCCCAATTTAAATTTATATTTGACTTAGTATATTTCATTTAATTACTGTTGCAACGAGTAAATCTATACAGTACATAAACAACAGTGAAAATCTCAGTGCAATATTGCCTTGGCCACCATAATTACTGCAATAAAAGAAGTCCAAATACCAATGTGAACAACGCAACTGTTTCAACGATACCGATAACGATAAAGTAGTTTGCTGTACCCTTGCCTGTCTCTCCGAGAGCATCTGCAGAAGCGGCAGCAACTTTGCCTTGGAACAGAGCAGACAGTCCAATCGCAAGACCTGCAAGCAGACCAACAAACATACACAATGTAGCGGAAGCTGTTCCCGACTCGAACGCACTGCGGATAAAGTTCATAAGCAAAAAGCCGTAAATCGTTTGAGTAAGCGGAGCGCCTGAAAACGCAACCATCATGAATGGTGCGGGTTTTCCGTTTGCATAACATTTTTTCCACGCACCGACTGAAGACATTGCGGCGTAACCCGCACCAAAAGCTGAACCTATAGCAGAGAGCCCTAAAGCACATGCCATACCAATATATTGAATTTCCATAATTGCCTCCTTAAAAATAAATTATTTTTTTGTTTTTTTGAATTTGCGGAATGGATTGTAAGCTATACCTGACCACTCCATGCCCAGCTGTCCGGAAAACTCTAAAAGATTAAGGCGGACGCCGTGTACAACAACAGACAAAAATCCCATTACGATATTCAAAATATGTCCTATTATCATAATCACGGCTCCGACAATAACAAGTGCTCCGCTGAACCCCGATGCCATATTGTTGAAGCTTTGCGCAATCGCTAAAGATGCCATACCGACTGCAAAGAGTCTTATATAACTCATAACATTACCGAACGCTGATATAGTGTCCAAAAATACCGTAAACGTGTTTCCTAAACCTGCTTTGAACCCTTGTGAAAAAGTCTTTTTGGGATCCATCCCACCGAAAAATACAACCAACAGGAATCCAAGACCAACGATTGCACCAACAATACCCAGGTTAATCTGTTGACCAATGACAAGATATAACACCACAAAATACAACGCACTGATTGCAAACAGCCAACCAAGGTCCGAAATCCAGCTGAGATTTTTCTGGCCGATTTTTCGTTTTATGTTCATAATACACGCAAGCGCCAGCTGGATAACTCCTATACTGAAGCAAAACTTCATCACATTGTTCTGTGCGTCCGTAGCTGTAATACCGAAATATTCGGGATAATTTGCAAATGCGGGAATAACAAGAGCCTTTAAAAACGGTATTTTCATTGCTCCCTCAAGACCGAACCAAGTACCTGTCAGCGCACCCCAAATAACAGTTGCGGAAGATAGCAGGTAAAGAAGAAGCGTGACATTTGTTATCTTTTTCATCTTAATGTTGATAACGGCTGTGCAGATCAGAAAGAGCACGCCATAACCTGCGTCGCCGATTATCATTGCAAAAAACAAAGCAAAAAATGCCAGAAACCAAAATGAAATATCATACTCTCTATATCCCGGAACCGTTCCCAAGATGTCAAACAAAGGCTTTATAAGCCGTGTAATCTTATTGTAGCGTATCTTTGTGGGGACATTTGCATCATCCTCTTCCACATCGTTTATAAGCCATGCCCAGCCATGTTCTTTTGCAGCATCAGAAAACTTTTCCTTTTCAGCTGCGGGGATGTAGCCTGTTAT
>CALXUL010000134.1 GCA_944391635.1 uncultured Clostridia bacterium
ATCAGCGTAGGCGCTGATGATATAGTAGAGCCGGCGCTTAATGAAAGTATTGGAAATGATGCTGTTGTAAAAATTACAAGGGTGAACTATGAGGAAGTTTCACAAACTGAATCTATTGCATTTAATGAAACTACCGTTGAAGATTCATCATTGTATATTGGTGAAAGCGAAGTACGTCAGGCAGGCGTAAACGGCGAAAAAATAGTAACAAGCCGTATCACTTATCATGACGGCGCAGAGGTAGCGCGTGAAGTTATCGAAGAACAAATAACTCTACAGCCCTCTGACAAGATAACAGCCGTGGGGACAAAAAAGAAAGAAAATACACATCCGGCAGGGTTTAACTATAAAAAGAAACTAACAGTTACTGCAACAGCTTATGATCCGTATCCTGCCGGCGGAAGCGGTACTGGTATTACCGCAAACGGAATGAAAGCTCAGTATGGTGTAGTTGCTGTTGATCCTAAGGTTATACCTTTAGGCACAAAGCTGTATATTGAGTCAACCGATGACGGGCAGTCCTGGTCATACGGTTATTGTATCGCGGCGGATACCGGCGGCGCGATCAAAGGCAATAAAATTGACCTTTGTTATAATACGGTAGGCGAGTGTATACAATTTGGCAGAAGAAGCGCAAATGTGTATATTTTAGAGTAAATATAGCCCGGCAGTTAGGATATCTCCTGCTGCCGGTTTTTTATTAAAAAAATAACATTGAATTCAAAAAAACTGTTGACAAAACCGCAGCTCACATGTATAATAATAACATAGTAGAGATGAGATGAGTTTTTGATTAGATTAGAATAGTATAATTAAATAAAATTAATAACTGATTTCTTGCTCTGCTTATTTTAAAAGCGGAGTTTTTTTATACAAAAATTCCGTAAAAATAAGTGCCTTGAGGCAGAAAGGGTTTTTAAAATGACAAAAATACCGTACAAAATTTTCCTGTCGGAGGATGAACTTCCCAAAACCTGGCATAATGTAAGGGCAGTTATGAAGGAAAAACCTGATCCGTTTATTAATCCTGCAACATTAAAGCCATGTACTGCTGATGACCTGCGTCCTGTATTCTGTGACGAACTGATTGAACAGGAACTCAATACAACAGATGAGTTTATAGAAATTCCTGAGGGGATACGTGATTTTTATAAAATGTATCGACCATCCCCTGTTGTAAGGGCATATAACCTTGAACGTATGCTCGATACTCCCGCTAAAATATACTATAAATTTGAGGGGCAAAACACATCCGGTTCACATAAACTAAACTCTGCTGCAGCTCAGGTATATTATGCAAAAAAGCAAGGTCTTACCCATCTTACTACCGAAACCGGCGCTGGGCAATGGGGTACTGCTTTGGCAATGGCATGTGCATTTTACGGCATTGAGCTTACAGTATATATGGTAAAGGTGTCTGCCGAACAAAAGCCTCACCGCCGTGCAGTAATTCAAACCTACGGCGGAAAGGTTATTGCATCACCTTCTGAAACCACTGAAGTCGGTAAAAAGATTCTTGCAGAGAATCCCGGATGCGGCGGCTCACTCGGCTGTGCTATTTCTGAGGCGATGGAAGTCGCTCTAAAAACAGATAATTGCCGGTATGTGCTTGGAAGTGTTCTAAACCACGTACTGGTTCATCAAACGATTATCGGTCAGGAAGCAAAAGCCGCTTTGGATAAATACGGCGTTACTCCGGACATAATAATCGGCTGTGCAGGCGGCGGCTCAAACCTTGGCGGGTTGATTTCTCCGTTTATGGCAGATAAAATCCGCGGCAAAAATAACATTGAATTTATTGCGGTTGAACCGGCATCCTGCCCGTCACTCACACGCGGCAAATATGCCTTTGATTTTGGCGATACCGGCAAAACAACTCCGCTTATGCGTATGTATACCTTGGGCAGCGGTTTTATGCCGTCACCTAACCACGCCGGCGGTTTAAGGTATCATGGTATGTCCCCAATAATTTCAAAGCTATATCATGACGGATACTTAACAGCAACCAGTGTAGAACAAACAAAAGTATTCGATGCCGCAACTATTTTCGCAAAATGTGAAGGAACTCTTCCCGCGCCTGAATCATCACATGCAATAAGAGTCGCAATAGATGAGGCGCTTAAATGCAAAGAGACCGGCGAAGCAAAAAACATCTTATTTGGTCTTACCGGTACCGGATATTTCGATATGACAGCTTATACCGCATATCATGACGGTAAAATGACTGACTATATTACAAACGAAAAAGAAAAACAAAAAGGCTTCGATTCTTTGCCTAAAGTTGATTTATAAATCTTGATATATAAAATAAAAAGCCGGCTGCATTTTGGTTTGCAGTCGGCTTTTGCTTTTCCATAAATGAATATATCTCTCTGGTTTTTATAAACTCTAAGCCGGAAACCATTCTATTTCCGGCTTAGAGTTTATTTTTCTCGTTTTTCTAAAAACTTCTCAGCTGCATCAAGTATTTTAACATCATGATTTAATCTTTTTTTTGCCATATCATATTCCAGCCACAAAAAACCGCCAAGCTCCGATTCCTGGATATGTACCTCGGAATCAGGTGCCTCCGCTAAAAAGTACACAGCATCCTTTTTTACGCCGGGTGCAGGATAATAACGGCTTACCTGCCTGAATCCATCAATAAAAGATTCTATTTTAAGCCCAACCTCTTCCAAAATTTCGCGGCGGGCAGTATCCGCCTCGCTTTCGTCAGCTTCAATATGCCCTTTGGGAAACCCCCAATGTCCCGATGCCGGGCTTTTTTTATTCAGTATAATAAGGTATTCACGTTTTCCGCCTAAGCTGCGCCAAATTACCGCACCGCAGGATTTTTCATAATTCATACTCTGCGCCTCCTAACCTTATTGCCATTTACTATATATACACAATCCGCTATATCATATACCGGACTGTCTACGTCTGAATCGGTATAAAATTCATCAATTCTCTCATTGGGGAACCTCTGACGAAAACATTTATATTTATTTGAGTTATAACATAAACTTATAATCCTGCCCTTTTCCAAATCAAACCGGCTTGATATAACCGTTTTTATTTTAAGTCTGCGCGCTATTTCCAAAATCAGAAAATCCGGTCCGGCAGATAATATCACATCGTCCTCCCTATGGCTTTTAAGATAAAACGGTTTAATCTTATACTCATATTTATCCCAGAATTCAGCAACTTCCGCATTAATATCCGAAAAACCTCGCAAATATCCGGCCCCGTATTTTTCAAGTTGAAAAATCAATTCTTCAGCCGATACCTTAAGGTGCTTATATCGCCAGAGCATATATAAAACACGCGGCAGGAGCGTTATATTATGCGGATGGCGGCGCAGTGTATAAAGAAAAAAATCCACGCACGACTCCCCATCATAAATCGTCCCGTCAAAATCAAATACGCGCATCCTATGCTCTCCTTATCATTTTATTTTAAACGAAGAGCCTGTATAAAGCTGATATCGGACATTGAAAAACTACGCGCAAGGCAGGTTTCCTCAAATGGTACATTCTCAAGCTCAAGACCTGCCGGGTCATTAAAGTATACAACCCCGTCCTTATAGCCTACTGCAACCATTGTATGCGGATATCCCTCAAACCTTACCATAACGCCTTTCGGGTTTCGGTCAAGCGCCTCAATCAGCGCAAGTGTTACTTCCTCATCAGTTTGGGCTTTTATATAGGTTGCACCGCGCCTTGACGTGTCAAAACTTTCAAAATATGCAGAATTTTCATCAAGCGCCGGGATAAATTCGGCACCATACTTTTCTGCGAGTCCGAAATGGCTTGCCATATAATTGCCCGAACTTCCCCCTGCATTAAGATTATATGCCGCAATCTCAACCGGTATTATTCTTGTCCCGGTAAGATTTGACAGCAGCATTGCGTATGAACATACCCAGCAATATCCGCGCCCGTTTGACTCAAAACCCCATTCCGGGTCAGGCTGGCTATAAAAATATATGCCGGATTCCTCACCGGATGATATTACAGAATCTGTCTGTTCGCTTTGTTCTAACATTTCTTCAGTAACCGTTTCATCCTGAACATAATTTCCATCTGTAACAATTACAGTACGGCTTTTTCCATCCCAGCCCACATCTGCCCCGAACGGTTCAACTACCGCTCTTAAAGGAACACATGTTGCCCCGTTTATAATTTCAGGCGCAGCATCAAGCTCTTCTTCCACATCATTTATATCTATCTTAGTTTCGCCTATCTTCAAAGTAACCAGATTAAGTTCATCACAGATACGCACCGTCTGGGCTTCTTCATTCCAGCTGACGTCAAGCCCCATCGCCTCGCAAACTACGCGCACCGGCACAAGGGTTCGGTCATTTATAACCACCGCCTGCTGTTCCGAC
>CALXUL010000135.1 GCA_944391635.1 uncultured Clostridia bacterium
AAAGAGTAGGTCTTGCACAGGCGCTGCTTGGAAACCCTGAGGTACTCATTCTCGATGAGCCGACAGTAGGACTTGACCCGAAGCAGATAATTGAAATTCGTAATGTTATTAAGGAACTCGGAAAAGAACATACGGTTATTTTGTCATCGCATATATTATCCGAGATAAGTGCTGTATGCGAGCGGGTTATAATAATAAAGAACGGAGTTATCGTAGCCGAGGATACGCCGCAGAACCTTTCTAAAGAATATAGCAATAAGAGCAGAATGGAACTTCGGATTATGGGTGACTCGTCTGAAATTGAAAATGTACTTATGGGTATTGAAGGAGTAAATAGTGTTACTCTAAAGGGCAGCGAAGACGGTGCATTTGATTTTGAAATAGAGGTTGATGACGCAAAAGATACCGAATTTTCAAAGAGGTTGTTCTTTGTGCTTGCAGAGCATAATATGCCTATACTTATGCAAAAGACAATAGAGGCATCATTGGAAGATGTATTTATTGAGCTTATAGAAAATGATGTTAATGTTGAGGATGCGGCAAATCAGGAAGAAATAGACGCCGATAATGATACGGATAACCTAAAAGAAGAATGTTCTGATGAAATTGGTGACGGTGATATAGATAGCACCAATCAACAAGATGATGCTGAACAAATGGATGAAGGGGAGGAACAGAAAGATGAAAGCAATATTTAAGCGTGAGGTTGACTCATATTTCCATTCAATGCTTGGGTATGTGTTTTTGACATTATTTGTACTCCTTGGCGGCGTAATGTTTTTTATGAATAATCTTATGATGATGTCAACATCAATGACAAGCTTTTTCTCAAGTATGGTAAGCTGGGCAATTTTCATATTACCGATACTTACAATGCGTCTTTTCGCAGAAGATAGGAAAACGCGTACCGAACAGCTTCTGCTTACAGCCCCGGTATCTCTGCCGGAGATTGTATTGGGTAAATTTTTCGGCGCATTTTGGGTTTTCTTCTGCGCGATTATAGTATTTATCTTTTATCCGATAGTAATGAATTTTTACGGAAGTCTGCCGGTTGCGGAGACTGTTAGCTGTTTTATTGGTTTTATGCTGTTTTGTGCGGCAATTATATCAATTGGTGCGTTTATGTCGTCCTTGACTGAAAGCCAGATTATAGCTGCTGTTTCAACATATGCAATTATGCTGATAGTGATGTTTATGTCAAGTATATCTAACAGTATAGGTAATGAAGCGCTTGCATCTGCAATAAACTGGCTGTCACCCATAGACAGATTCTATGATTTTACTATGGGAATCCTTAATCTGGAATCGGTAGTATATTACTTAAGCCTTATTGGCTTGATGCTGTTTTTGACAGTGCGCGTATTTGAAAAACGCCGTTTTAGCTGATAGGGAGGTAATACGCAATGAATAAGAATAAAAAGTATAAAATTAATGCCAAGATTGTAACGGTTGGGGTACTTGTAGTAGTAGTGCTGATAAATTTATTTGTAACACTTCTTGTAAGCAAGTTCCCGATAAAGCTTGATTTGACAAGCGAAAAGCTTTATGAAATATCCGATGAAACAAAAACAATGCTGTCGGAATATGATAAGGAAGTAAATATTTATTTTATAGCTGGAAAAAGCTATGAAAGCTCATACAGGCTTTTGGGCAATGTTGCAGAAGTGCTTGAAAAATATGCTCAGTATGGACCAACAATAACATATACAAGCATTGACAGTGAGAAGAACCCAACCTTTGGCGCAAAATATGTTGAGGACGGAACCAGCCTTAATACCGGTTCTGTAATACTCGATGGCGGCGACAGATATAAGGTATATGATTACGTGGATCTTTATAATACCACAACATCACAGCAGGGAACGCAGACTGCGTCCTCAATGCGTGCAGAGCAGGTACTTAACGCCGGACTTAAATATATTGCATCTGATGAAATATTTACAGCGTATTTTATAGAGGGTCATAACGAAACAGAACTTGCCGGTCTCAAAAAGAAACTGGAAGATGAGAACTATACCGTCGGCAGTATAAAATTGTCAACCGACCCAATACCTGAGGATGCAAAGCTGATAATTATATCAGCACCGAAGGTGGATTATACAAGTGCAGAAATAGCAAAGCTTGATGAGTTTTTCGCACATGCGGGAAAAGCGCTTGTGACATTTGATTATCAGTGCAGCGGTCTTACAAATTTATATGAATATCTTAAGAGCTGGGGTATTTTGGTAAATGATGACCTTGCAGTAGAAAGCAATATTTCAAACCTTGTATCGCAGCTTGGGATAGTACTTGCAAATTACGGTGAAAGCTCAATTGTAAGCAGCCTAAGCGAGAATAAGCGTGATATAGGATATTATCCGTATTCTAAGAGCTTGCAGCTTCTGTTCAGTGAAAATAGCGGGATTAAAGTCGAGTCTGTATTATGTACAACTGACAGTGCATATTCTACAACAGATTTTGAAAGTCTGACAAATTTATCAGGCGACACAACCTCGCAGGTGATAGCAGCGGTTGCAACCAAACAGGGCGAATCAAGGTCTGAAGATGCGGCGATTTTTGTAAGCGGAACGACGGCGCTGATGGAGATAGATGAAGAACAGCTTGCGGCATTCGGGTTTGCAAACTATGATTATATAAGTAATGTACTGTCATATCTTCAGGGTTCATATGAGGATAATACTATCGCACCGAAATATCTTTCAACCGGAAGACTTATGATAGACAGTTTGCAGGGATTTATAATAGGTGGTATTTTCACTCTGCTTATTCCGATTATAATACTGATTTATGGTATTGTTGTATGGGTTAGAAGGAGACATCTGTAATGAATAAGCTGACAAGGAATATAATAATATTGGTTGTGGTATTGGCAGCGCTTGCAGGAGCTTTCTGGTGGATAATAAATGCCCAGCCAAAAGAAGAAGAGGAAGAAGATAGCCCGCAGACTGAAACCATAACAGTATATGATGTTACGGAAGAGGACATTACAGGAATATTGATTGAAACTGCTGACAGGACTTTGAATTTTACAAAGCATGCCGATGTATGGAATCTTGAAGGATATGATCAAAATGATATTTCACAGACAAAGGTGAAGAGTCTTGCAAGTTCAATTTCGAGCATAACTTCCAGTACAAAGGTAGAAGATAGTATTGAAAACTGTGGATTGGACACACCGCAGATAACGGTTAAGGTAACACTTTTGTCCGGGAATACCGATGTGATAAAAATAGGTGACTTAAGCCCTGTTTTAGACCAGTATTTCTGTACTGTAAATGACGGTGAAATCTATACGATGTATTCGTTTAAAGTGGACGATATATTAAAGGAAGCGTCGTATTATACTGATTTTAGCAGGCTTGAGCTGGTTGGCGAAGAAATTTATGATATAAAGGTGGAGCGCGGCGGCAAAACCACAATGCATTTGACTCAAAAACAGCAGGCGGATGATTATATGTCGTCTTGGCAGATAACCGAACCATTCAAGAACACATATAGTGCAATTGATGAAATGGTAACCCAGGAATTTTTAGATCCGCTTAGTGGGCTTAGCGTAAATATTCTTGCAGCGAACGATGCTGATACAGGTCTTAGCAATCCGAAAGCTGTTGTGACAATCTTGAGCGCACCTATATCCGAAGAGGACGGAAGCCGCGGCGAAACTGTTACCACAGTTTTGAAGATAGGAAATACAAAAGCTGATGTGACCTATGTTGAGTATAACGGCGCAGCGTATGAGGTAGATTCATCAAGCGTAGATTTTATTGATACAAGTGAGTTTTTGATTGTATCAAAACTTGTGGGTCTTGTCCCGATACAAAGCCTTTATACAATGACTGTTGAAAGCGGAGAGCAGAAATATGTGTTTGAGGTTTCGCATAGTAATATCGGCGCGGATGACGATAAAATGACATTTAAGATTGATGGGAAGGAAGCCGGCGAGGATAAATCTAAGACGATGTATCAGGAAGTTATAGGACTATCGTCTGAGGGTATATACGGCGGCGAAGCTCTTGGTGAAACTATTGCTAAAGTAACATACTCATCACAAGACGGTGAGAGGGTAATTGAATTCAAGTCGATAAATGATTTGACAGCGTCCTTTACCGTAAATGGTATTACCGAATTTACTGTAAA
>CALXUL010000136.1 GCA_944391635.1 uncultured Clostridia bacterium
CTCAGGTACAGACCAAACTGACCCGCAGATTCCCTCAGGCACAGACCAAACTGACCCGCAGGTTCCATCGGGCACAGACCAAACTGACCCGCAGATTCCCTCAGGTACTGACCAAACTGACCCGCAGGTTCCCTCAGGTACAGACCAAACTGACCCGCAGGTCCCCTCGGGCACAGATCAGATTGAGCAGTAGTATAATTTCGCCGTGCTGTATTCAGGCAAATACCAAACTGCGCAAAAACACGGCAGGCAGGATCGAGCTTGCTACCTCTAAACTACAGCCTGTCTATAATTTATATAGAAATCAAATCACTTGTTAATGGTTTCAGTATGATTTCAGAATTGTTTAATAAAAGATCATTTTGTAACAAAGTTAACTTTGACATAAAATTATATAAATTACCTGTGCGTTTTGATATTCTTAATTGAATGTCATAACATGAAACATATTTAATTATTTTGCTTATAACATCGTTATTTGATAGAATTTCATTTGAAATAAATAATTCGAATTTAAATCCATTCAATATTAAAGTTTCAATCAATTCTATTTTTGCATTAGCATCAATAATAATAGAATAATTAATATTTTTTTGTATTGTGGATAGTTTAATATTATCAAAAGAATTCAAGTGAGTTCGAATGAATGCATTATTAAACAAATATTTATTGTAATACATTATCTTCAATCTTTAACAAAACCTACAGATATAATCTTTGCAAATTTCTTTGCTTTTGATGGGAAAAATGATTTTAAAAATGCATTGTTTAGAAGTAATTATAATTGAGCAACAACTTGAGGAATGAACATGAGAATAGTAAGCATACAAAAATTTAATTCAATCATGTCAGAAGTCACCTCCGGTTATAGAAATTGTAATGTTTATATTTACTGGCATCGAATTAATAAAACTCTCATTACACCTTTGTCTATTTTTACTTTCATAATGTTATCACTGAGTTTAGAAAAAGAACTTGAAATGTATGGTCTTTTAAGTAATTTAATTGAAAGTAGTTGGCTTTTTGTTTTATCTATAATTTCCATATTATTATTTATTACAATCACCATTGCATTTCTTCATGAACTGATTCACATTTTGAGTTTTCCAAAAAAATTTAAAAAGGCAATAGTTATAGTCGATTTACCTTTTACTATTAGTGTTGTATATAATGATGAATTGAAGAAAAGTAATTACCTAAAAACACTAATTTGCCCAGTTCTTGTTTTATCAATTTTAATATCTATTTTATGCATACTCATAAAAAGCATATACATATTCGCATGGTTGATGACAATCAACATTACATTAGCTAGTTCTGACATTTTTTCATTCTTTTATATATTAAAAAAAGTCCCATCAAATGCATACTTATTTGGAAATTATTATAGGTGTCAACGATGAATAGCATCGATTTGAGTATTAAATTTAAAAGGAGCTATCACAAACAGATTGTTGTATTTTCAACAAAAAATATCAACCCGTTATTTTTTAACGGGTTGGCTATTTTTAGACAGACTCACAAACACCGAAAAATCACATCACACTCAAGGCGTAATAAATAGCAAAAACTGAGTGTCAAGACAGCAATTTAGACTATTGATTTAAAGAAAATAAATATGTATAATATTGTAAGTAACTACTATTACCATTAAAGAAAGGAATTAGGAAAATGGCAAAATTAAAAGTAGCTGTTATAGGCTGTGGAACTATTGCAAATGCTGCGCATATACCAGCATATATTAAAAACCAGGATGTTGAAATCAAGTGGTTCTGCGACATAATTCCCGAAAGAGCAGATGAGGCTGTAAAAAAATACGGATGCGGCAAAGCTGTGTACGATTATCATGAAATACTCAATGACAGAGAAATAGATGCCGTTTCTGTATGCACACCAAATAATGTTCACGCACAGATATCAATAGATTTTCTGAAAGCCGGCAAGGATGTGCTCTGCGAAAAACCCGCCGCGCGTACATATGATGAGGCTCTCACAATGCTCAACGCTCAGAAAGAGACGGGAAAAATACTTAACATAGGCGTTGTCAACCGTTTTAACGACGGCGTCAATAAAATCAAGGAATTGATTGACAGCGGCCGGCTGGGAAAAATATATCAGGTATATGTAAGCTTCCGTGCCCATCGCTCTATCCCCGGACTCGGCGGTGCGTTTACAACGAAAGATATCGCAGGCGGCGGAGTACTTATCGACTGGGGCGTTCACTATCTTGACATAGTTATGTACTGCTGCGGCGACCCGACAGCAAAAACAGCAACAGCAGAAACTTTTTCGAAGCTTGGAAAAGATATGAATAATTATACATACGTAGATATGTGGGCAGGTCCTCCCAATTACAGTGGAACTTATGACGTCGAAGAGGGTATTACCGGTATGATCCGTACCGATGGTCCTATTATTACTTTGAACGGAGCATGGGCTCAAAATATCGAAGAAAAAGAAACGTATATCGATTTTATGGGTGATAAAGGCGGTATTCGCCTGTATTACGGCCAAAATTTTATACTGTACGGAACTGAAAACGGTATGCTTACAACAACTGAATTCAGCTACCCACAAACAAATCATTTTGAAAATGAGATAAATGCATTTGTAAAAGATATCTCAGACCGTACAAAGCTCCCGTCAGCCATCGATGTCAATATCAAAACCTCAAAGCTTATGCAGGCGCTATATGATTCTGCCAGCTTACATAAAGAGATAGAATTAGATTAAGGAGACGGACTTTGAAATCTGTAGGATTTATAGACTATTACTTGGACGAATGGCATGCCAACCATTATCCCGAATGGATTAGACAACACAGCGGCGGCGAATATGAGGTCAAATATGCCTATGCTGTCATTGACTCTGAACGTGATGGAGCTATGACAAATAAAGAATGGGCCGAAAATTATAAAGTTGAGTTATTAAACTCCATTGACCAGCTTGTAAAGAAAAGCGATGCAATTATCGTTCTTTCTCCCGATAATTGTGAAATGCATTATGAGTTGTCAAAACAAGCGCTGGAAACGGGAAAATGTGTATACATAGATAAAACTTTTGCCAAAGACCGTGAAACAGCGGAGAAAATATTCGCTGTTGCCCAACATAATAACTCTCCGTGCTTTTCATCCTCTGCTTTGAGATTTTCAAGCGAATATGCTAAAATTGAAAAGAAAGACATTCAATCTATAATAAGCATTGGAACCGGCAAAATAGATAATTATATAATTCATCAGATAGAGCCTGTTATTATGATGATGGGGTTGGAAGTCTCAAAAGTTATGTACATAGGCAGTCAAAAAAACGACTCGTTTGTCATAAAGTTTAAGGATGAACGAACAGCTACTGTAAATATGCTTAAAGGGCATGCGGATTTTTCCATATATTTTAATTATTCCGATTCTAATGCACTGGCTGTTGCAAATGATTCATACTTTGAAAGTTTTATTGATGCGCTTATTGCTTTTTTCAGAACCGGCAAAGCACCGGTCAGCCATCAGGAAACCATTACTATTATGGCTGTTCGTGAGGCTTGCATTAAAAGCAAGAAAAATCCCGGAATCTGGCTTGAAATATAAAAAGGAAGTGCTTTTGCACTTCCTTTTTATTTATTTACAATACTTTTTAAATATTCAGACGGATTCATTCCGGTTTTTTTATAATATATGTAGGTTCAATATATATTTCACCGTTTTGGATAAGGCATATTTGTCCTAGACGTTTTGGATTATGATAGTTTTAATGGAAAATCACCGAATCCCATGCAACAAGAGATGCCGTTCAATGAGATTTTTTGCATTTCCATGGTAGCAAGTAGAACGCACAGGCAAGTGTGATACATACTGTTGATTTCATAGGTTTTTCCGAGTGATTTGTGCTTGGATTCTTTTTCGATGACAAGAGAGTTTTGAATCAGTTTGTCCAGTGCAGCACGCAAAGTAATATCGTCAAAATTCAGTTTTTCTTGAAGCTCATCGTAGCTAATATCACTCATGGAGATGATAGCCATAGCGGTAAGCAGCACACTTTTATCTGACAATGCACCGAATATTACAGATGAAAATACTGCAGTTTCCGGTGTAATGTCCTCAAAAAAGCGTCTTGTTATGATAGCTCCGTAGCCTTTTCCGCTGAGAAGCGAGACGCCGTTTTCGTCCGTTATGTGAGTCGGCTCATCGTACATCAGCTCTTTTCCACGCAGGTTTCCATGTGAAATTCCATGATGAGCAGAGGCAAATATTTTGAGCGCTTCTTCATAGGAATCTTTGCTCATCTGCGGAAAAGACGAAACCTTCGTCCGTATTTTATCATAGATGTCATCGTAGGTGTAATCTTTTCCGTAAAATAGGTAGTCCACGCTTACATGAAAATAATCGGCAATCAGCGGCAGTGTCATGGTATCGGGCTGACAGGTATTCGTTTCCCACTTTGATACCGCTTGCGACGATACATTGAGGGCTGTGGCAAGCTGTTCCTGAGTGACTCCTGCTGTCTTTCTCAAATCGGTAATGTTTTTGGATATGTTTATGCTGTTCATATGAATCCTCCGAGTTTATTTCCGTGTGCACATCGGATTGTACTTAAATTATATCACATCTTCAAAACAAATCAACAACGCAAAACGGCAGGTTTGAAACCGCTGGTTGAGTGAAAAACATATTTCCGCTTGTGGGTTTCAAAAGATGCAACAAAACTTGTGTTTTTAAACACTGAAAATTTGCCGATGTGGCGCGAAATCAAATTGTAAGCAAAAAAACAGCCGAAAGTGGGGCGGAAAACCTCATTTTCGGCTGATTTTTGGTCGGAGTGACAGGATTCGAACCTGCGGCATCTTGGTCCCAAACCAAGCGCGCTACCAACTGCGCTACACCCCGATAAATATCTCTCTTGCGTTATGTTAATCAATAAACTTTTTCAATGACAAAACTGCTTTTTGAATTTCAGCAGCATCATACAATCATTTACAAAGCCATATTATATAGTATTATAACATATATCCAACTAATTTTCAATTGTTTTAATAATTTAAAGGCGTTATTTTTCACATATTATATGCTGCCTCATCATATTAGCATTTACTTATGATTCTGTCAACCTTATTTCAAAAAATCAACAAAATATATTCATATAAGGCAGTACCCGGCATGTTAAGTCATGCCGGGTATTTATACAGTTTTAATATTTTTTATTTAAAATCTTTTTTAAATACTGACCCGTATATGAATCTTTGTTTTCAGCTACCTGCTCAGGCGTACCAAGTGCAATAACCTTTCCGCCGCCGTCTCCGCCTTCAGGGCCTAAGTCCACTATATAATCTGCGGTTTTTATAACATCAAGATTATGCTCTATTACAATTACTGTATTACCGGCATCTGTAAGTTTCTGCAGAACTTCTATCAGCTTAGGCACATCAGCGGTATGCAGGCCGGTTGTAGGCGCATCAAGGATGTAAACCGTCTTTCCGGTTGGTCTGCGGGCGAGTTCAGTTGCAAGCTTCACGCGCTGAGCCTCACCTCCGGACAAAGTGGTAGATGATTGTCCTATCTTTATATATGAAAGTCCGACATCATATAAGGTCTTTAATTTACGATAGATTTTCGGGTGGTTTTCAAAAAATGTCATACCCTCTTCAACCGTCATATCCAAAACATCGGCAATGGATTTATCCTTATATTTAACCTCCAGAGTCTCACGGTTATATCTTTTACCCTTGCATACGTCACATGCAATATATATATCAGGCAAAAAGTGCATCTCTATCTTGACTATGCCGTCACCCTGACATGCCTCACATCTTCCGCCGCGGACGTTGAATGAAAATCTTCCCGAAGTATAACCGCGCGCCTTTGCTCCGTTAGTTGAGGCAAATAAATCCCTAATATCAGTAAATACAGACGTATATGTTGCAGGATTTGAGCGAGGAGTTCTGCCGATAGGCGACTGGTCTATGTTTATCACCTTGTCCAGATACTCCATTCCGTCTATTCCGTCACTTTTCCCGGGCACCGTTCTTGCACGATTCAAATCACGTGCTAAGGTCTTGTATAGAATTGAATTTATCAGCGAAGACTTGCCGCTTCCCGACACACCGGTAACGCAGGTCATGACTCCCAACGGGATTTTTACGTCTATATTCTTGAGATTATTCTCCTTTGCTCCTTTGATTGTTATAAAGTTCCCGTTTCCGCAGCGGCGTTTGTCAGGCACCTCAATTTTCTTTTTCCCTGAAAGATACTGTCCGGTCACCGATTCCTTGCAGGCTATAATATCCTCTGCGCTGCCCTGAGCTACTACATATCCACCGTGTATTCCGGCACCCGGTCCTATATCGACAATATAATCCGCGGCAAGCATTGTATCCTCATCGTGTTCAACAACTATAAGAGTATTTCCCAAATCCCTCAGCATTTTTAAAGTATTTATGAGTTTATCATTATCACGCTGGTGCAGTCCTATTGACGGCTCGTCCAAAATATATAAAACTCCCGTAAGACAAGATCCTATTTGAGTTGCCAGTCTTATTCTCTGGCTTTCTCCGCCTGATAGAGTTCCTGCGCTGCGTGATAGAGTCAAATAATCAAGCCCTACGTTTTTGAGAAATTCAAGTCTGTTTTTTATCTCTTTTATAACTCTGCGCGCTATTGTTTCGTCCTTTTGGCTGAGTTTAAGGCTGTCAAAGTAATCAAGCAGCTTTACAACAGACATGTCTGTTATTTCACTTATATTCTTATCTCCTACTGTAACCGCAAGAACATCTGGACGCAGTCTTCTGCCCTTGCACGCGGGACAATCGCTCTCACGCATCAGCGCTTCAATTTCACGGCGCATAAAGTCACTGGTCGTCTCTTTGAAACGGCGCTCCAAATTAGGTATCACTCCCTCATATGCGCTCTCATAGTTTACGCTTCCAAAGGATGAATTACGCTGCATTTTTATCTTCTGTCCGCCGTTGCCGTAAAGAATTATATCAAGTATCTGCTTGGGCAGTTTACACACGGGAGTGTCAAGTGAAAATTTATAATGCTTTGCAAGCGCGCTGAAATACATTTTGGCAACACTGTCGCCGAAAGGCGAGTTCCAGCCCGACGCTTTTATAGCTCCCTCATTTATTGATTTTGTTTTGTCGGGTATAACAAGATCCAGATCAAGCTTTAAAAGATATCCCAGTCCGTCACACTCAGGACACGCACCGAAAGGAGCATTAAAGGAAAACATACGAGGGTTTAACTCCTCTATTGAAAAATCATGATCGGGACAGCTGTAATTTTGAGAAAAAAGCATCTCTTCTCCGTCGATAACCTGCGCTATAACAAGCCCTTTTGCATTATGAAGCGCAGTCTCTACCGAATCTGTAAGCCGTCTGCGCACACCGTCTTTTATGACAAGCCTGTCTACTACTATCTCAATATTATGTTTTTTATTTTTCTCAAGCGGTATCTTTTCCATTAAATCGTACATGATACCGTCTACACGGACCCTTACAAACCCCGATTTTGACGCATCCTCAAACAGCTTTGTATATTCGCCCTTGCGGTTGCGCACAACAGGTGCAAGAATACTCAGCTTTGTACCCTCGGGCAACGTTAATATTTTATCAACGATCTGATCCACAGTCTGCTGTGAGATCTCCCTGCCGCAAACAGGACAGTGAGGTTTGCCAACCCTTGCAAACAACAGTCTGAGATAGTCATATATCTCAGTAACGGTACCTACAGTAGAACGGGGATTTTTAGAAGTGGTCTTCTGATCTATGGATATAGCCGGTGACAATCCGTCAATCTCATCTACATCCGGTTTTTCCATTTGTCCCAAAAACATGCGGGCATAGGACGAAAGACTTTCCACATATCTGAGCTGACTTTCAGCATATATCGTATCAAAACCTCAAGACGACTTGCCGCTGCCGGAAAGTCCGGTAAAAATTATAAGCTTGT
>CALXUL010000137.1 GCA_944391635.1 uncultured Clostridia bacterium
TTTGTACATATGCTGAAACATTGGTGCAATCCGTAACATCTGCAAGAATAGTAACCATGTTTTCGGCAAATACTTCCGCATAATCCTCAATGATATCCTGTCTTGCTGAATTTAATTCCGACAGCAATTTATTTTTATTTAAATTTGTATACCTGTCAACAAATGCACCGGAATCTGTTTTTTGGTATGCTTCATTGTATATATTACAAAGAGCTATTTGCTGGTCATATATTTGCGGTGCGGCTTCCTCAAGTGTAACAGCACCTCCCGCCGCGTCAGGGAGAGTCGCTTCGATAGAAATCAAATCAAGTTCACTCTGCAATTCATTGTATTTGCCACAGCTTGAAAGAAGGGATATAAGCAATAAAACACTAAGAAATGCAGTAATTTTTTGCATTTTGCCAACCCTCCGATAATTAATATAAATATACCTTTGCATACTAGATAAGTATATCACAATACTATTATTTTGTCAATTTATTTGATGAAATAGTAAATAGTTTGTAATAATGCTGAAAAGTAGGTTTATTCATCGAAAGAAATAAATCCGGCTACCTTTTCTATTGTACGAAGCGGCGCATCCTTTGCATTGCCCCAATCCATATCACGGTTACGATAGTCAAATTTAAGCGTAAAACGATGTATATCCTCTTGTATACGCCCAAGTTCAGAACACTGCTTTTCTACTAAACCCGAAACAAACTGTGCGCAATCTTTTTTTGAAAGTTTTTTTGGTGCAGCAAAGATAAGACTTCGCATATGCGGGAGGCAAAGACCCAAAGATTTTTCAAATTTACTTTTAAAATCCGGCTCGGTTGCCCACATATCCAAAAGCACATCAACATATCTATCCATAGTATAGTTAATTTTATCACATACAATACAGCTTTTTTCTTTTTTTTCAAGCATATCAGAAAAACTATCGCAAAATGCGGCAGCATCATTCTTTTTGAAAAGCCCTGAACTATTTTTTATTGAAGAAGCCTGTTTACGGTACTTTTCTATTTCTTTTCGTGTTTCTTCAAGATAGGTATCAAGCACCAATGCAAGACTAAGTTTATTCGGTTTTTTAAACATCTGCTCAAAGTGTTTGCGACAATAGCCTTTTTCATTCGACAAAACCCTGTAATCCGGCTCCATCATCGCCGCTCCAAGCGCATACTCTACCGCTTCCTGCTCAATTTTTCGCTCCAGCAAACACAGCGGACATTCACACGGCGTATCATATGCTTCATTTATAGGTATTGTATAAATTTTCTCTTTCATATCAGGAATTCGGAATCCTTTCATTTTTTGTAATATTTGTGCATAATCAATTATATAACGTCTTATTTTGACTGTCAATTACAAATAATAAATAAAAATAATTTGTTCATAAAAAATTCATTTGAATATTTACTTTTTTGTGGTATAATGTATATAATGGTGGGGAATGTGGTAAAGTTTTGCAATTAAATACAATGCCTGATTCTTTGCCAATATGTTGTTTGTTATTATAAAAGGAGGAGATCATAATGACTTCTAACAAGACAGTTTTAGCTTGGCTCGATGAAATGGCAGCAATGTGCACGCCTGACAAAATCGTATGGATTGACGGAAGTGATGAGCAGATTGAGGCTCTTCGTGCTGAAGCAGTTTCAACCGGAGAGATGATTAAACTTAATCAGGAAAAGCTTCCCGGTTGCTATTATCATAGAACAGCGGTAAATGACGTTGCTCGTGTTGAAGATCGTACATTTATCTGTACTCCAACCAAAGAGGAAGCAGGTCCGATTAATAACTGGATGGCTCCTGATGAAATGTATGCAAAACTGAAGGCTCTTTATGCCGGTTCTATGGCAGGCAGAACCATGTATGTTATTCCCTATTCAATGGGTCCTGTTGGTTCACCGTTTTCAAAGATCGGTATTGAGCTTACCGATAGTATCTACGTTGTCCTTAATATGGCAATCATGACAAGAGTCGGAAAGAAAGTTATCGATCAGCTCGGTGACAGCTCTGATTTCGTAAAGTGTCTGCATGCAAAGAAGGATATTGATCCTGAAGAGAGATATATTGTTCAGTTCCCGCAGGATTCAACAATCTGGTCAATTAACTCAGGTTACGGCGGCAACGTTCTGCTCGGTAAAAAGTGCTTTGCTCTTAGAATTGCTTCATACCTCGGTCTGAAAGAAGGCTGGATGGCTGAACATATGCTGATACTCGGTCTTGAGAATCCTGCAGGCGAAGTTAAATATATCTGTGCTGCATTCCCGTCAGCTTGCGGTAAAACAAATCTTGCTATGCTTATTCCACCTGAATATCTTGCAAAGCAGGGCTACAAAGTTTGGACAGTCGGCGATGACATTTCATGGCTTAGGATTGGTCCTGACGGAAGACTTTATGCAATCAACCCTGAAGCAGGCTTCTTCGGTGTTGCTCCAGGAACAAGCGTTAAGACTAACTTTAATGCTCTTGAATCAACAAAGAAGAATACAATCTTCACAAATGTTGCAATAAATAACGATGACATGACTGTATGGTGGGAAGGTCTTGACAATAATCCGCCGGTTAACGCAACAGAGTGGACAGGCAAAAAGGTAAACGGCGTTGAATACATCGCAGAAGGCAATAAGCTTTCACATCCGAACTCAAGATTTACTGCACCGGCTGTTAACTGCCCGTGTATTTCAAAAGAGTTTGAAAATCCTGCAGGTGTACCTGTTGATGCGATTGTATTTGGCGGAAGACGTGCAAAGTGCGCTCCGTTGGTATACCAGTCAAGAGATTGGGAGCACGGTACATTCGTCGGCGCTACAATGGCAAGTGAAACAACAGCAGCTGCTGCAGGCGCTGTCGGTGTTGTAAGACGTGACCCGATGGCTATGAAGCCATTCGTTGGATATAATATGGCTACTTATTGGAACCACTGGCTTGAAATGGGCAAAAAGCTCGGCGACAAGGCTCCGAAAATATTCCATGTTAACTGGTTTAGAAAAGATGACAACGGCGACTTTATGTGGCCCGGATTCGGCGATAATATGCGTGTACTTTTATGGATACTTGACCGTTGTGCAGGTAAAGTTGATGCTGATGAGTGCGCAATCGGATATGTTCCAAAGCCTGAAGATATAGATATTACAGACCTTGATATGACCGTTGAAGATGTAAAAGCTCTTCTTACAATCGACAAGGATGTATGGCTTGAAGATGTACAAAATATTAAAGAATATTTTGCACAGTTCGGCGATATGCTTCCCAAGGAAATGGCAGATCAGCTGAACACTCTTGAAGCTAATTTGAAGAAATAATCCATTTTAAACAAAAATGAGCTGTCACATTAAGGCGGCACCAAAAACACAACCGGGTAATCCAATAGGATTGCCCGGTTGTTTGCTTTTTTGTATAATTAAGTAGCAAGGTAAGCTAAAAATCAATTTTATTTCACTATGAAAATCAAGTAGTTTGACCGTTAAGTTTATAATCAGAAATCAAAGCATTTTTAAATTCCAGCCATCTGTCTTTTATACATATTCCTCCAACTGACAAAACCATAAAAATCATTTACCAAAAACAGTATAAAACATACTATCATAGGTATAT
>CALXUL010000138.1 GCA_944391635.1 uncultured Clostridia bacterium
CTTTATCTCATTTTATCAAAATCCCTTCGTGGGCACAAAAAAAATATTGTTATTCTTTTCGCTGTTACCTTCCTTGCAGGAATAATAATGCCTATATCTTATATGGCAATTAAAGGAACACTATTTACCGGTTACTGGGATACCTGGTTCTCAAAAAATATATACTTCTATATCTCCCAGCTCTTGATGCTTCTGGGCTTAATTCTTGCTGCCACATCAAGATACATGTGGAGTTTAATATTCTGGAACTGATATTTTTCTCAGTTTAAACTAAAAAACATTTCCTAATAAAAGGAAATGTTTTTTTAACACAAATAAAAAAATGCCGCCAAAGAGAGAAGACGGCATTAGGGGAGAGTATTATATATAAAAGCCAGCCTGTTATCCAGCTTTTATACCAATTTTATATATATTATTATACCCACTATATTATGACAAAGTATTGCAATATAATTCTATTTTATTGCAAAAACTCCAATTTATGTATATATGAACGGATAAATGTATTTTTGAATGCTTTTAGAACAAAATAAGATTGACAGTATATCTCAAAAATGCTATACTTTTATTTACCAATTATACCCATTGCCTAAAGAAGTGGTGTTTGCGCTTTTTGCCTGAGCATAAATAATAATAACTCCTCTTTTTAAAGAGGCTTTTTCTATATTAAGGAGGTCCTTAAATGAACGAATATCTAAAAAACACGGATGAGATTCTTGCGGAGCTTGACACCAGTCAAGACGGACTGTCCGAAGAAAACGCAAAAAAAAGACTTGAGAAATACGGATTAAATCAGCTGGCCGAGGGCAAGCGTGAAAGCATTACCCAAAAATTCCTAAAAGAAATAAAAAACCCAATGATACTGGTACTTCTTGCCGCGGCTTTAGTGTCCGGAATAACTGCATATCTTGAAAACGAATCCTTTGCCGACGTTATTATAATACTTGCAGTAGTAGTAATTAACGCCTGTCTTGGAGTATTTCAGGAAAACAAAGCCGAAAAGGCGATTGCCGCGCTAAAGGAAATTACCGCTGCCGTTTCAAAGGTTATACGTTCGGGCACAATTCGCACAATTCCAAGCCGTGAGCTAACCGTCGGAGATGTTATTGTCCTTGAAGCGGGCGATGCCGTTCCGGCAGACGCAAGAATTATTGAATGTGCAAGCCTTAAAACCGAGGAATCAGCACTGACCGGCGAATCTAATGCAGTAAGTAAAACTGACAGTGTATTATCTTCTGATGGCAACATATCGCTCGGTGACCGCAAGAACATGGTATATATGGGTTCAACTGTTGTTTACGGGCGCGCCAAAGCTGTAGTCTGCGCTGTCGGTATGGATACAGAGATGGGCAAAATCGCCTCCGCAATCGAAAATGCGGCGGATGATACTACCCCGCTTCAAAAAAAACTTTCCCAGCTATCTAAAATTCTCAGTTTTCTTGTGCTGGGCATATGCGCCGTTATTTTTGCCGCCGACCTCTTGCGCGCGTATCCCGATATCACAGCCCCCAGAATCCTTGACACATTCATGATAGCCGTAAGCCTTGCTGTTGCAGCTATACCTGAAGGGCTTGCCGCGGTTGTTACTATTGTACTTTCTATCGGCGTAACAAACATGTCCAAAAAAAGCGCGGTTATCCGCCGGCTTACCGCAGTTGAAACCCTTGGCTGCACCGATGTTATCTGCTCGGACAAAACCGGAACTCTTACAAAAAATAAAATGACGGTTGTTAAAAGAATCAGTATAGATGAACAAAAACTTGCAGCGGCAATGGCTTTATGCTCTGACGCCGAACCGGACGAGAGCGGCGCGGCGGCTGGCGAGCCTACCGAATGTGCGCTTGTTGATGATGCTGCGCTTCTTAATATGCCAAAATCCGCGCTTAAAGAGCAATATCCAAGAATAGGTGAAATCCCGTTTGATTCCGAACGTAAAATGATGACTACCCTCCACCACGAAAAGGATTCTGATCAGATTATACAATTTACTAAAGGCGCACCCGATACAGTGCTGTCGCGGTGTTGCAGTGAAATAGATGAATCCGGCAACATAATTGATTTAACCGAAGATAGAAAACACCAAATCATTCAAGAAAACAAAGCTCTTGCAGATTCAGCTCTAAGAGTTTTATGCGCAGCAATGCGTATATGGGATGAACAGCCGGAGGATATGACATCAGATAACCTTGAAACAAATCTTTGTTATATTGGACTTTCTGCAATGGCTGACCCGGTGCGCCCCGAAGCAAAGGCTGCCATCCGCGAATGCCGCAGCGCAGGCATCCGTCCTGTTATGATTACCGGAGATCACCGTGATACTGCCGTTGCAATAGCTAAAGAGTTAGGGATTATTAAATCTGCATCTGAGGCTGTTACTGGTGCTGACCTTGACAACATGTCGGATGATGAACTCATAAAGAAAATTGATAAGATATTTGTATATGCAAGAGTCCGTCCCGAACATAAAACAAGGATTGTTAATGCCTGGCGCTCAAAAGGTAAAATAGTAGCAATGACCGGCGACGGAGTAAATGACGCACCGGCTATCAAAAGTGCAGATATAGGCGTAGGTATGGGAATTACAGGCACAGATGTTACAAAGAATGTTGCGGACATGGTGCTTGCGGATGATAACTTTGCCACAATAGTGCTTGCCGTATCACAGGGGCGCAGGATATATGATAACATCCGAAAAGCCATACAGTTCCTGCTGTCCTCAAACCTTGCAGAGGTGCTTGCCATTTTCTCAGCCACAATGCTTGGTTTTACAATACTAAAACCAGTACACCTGTTATGGATAAACCTTATTACCGACAGTCTGCCGGCACTTGCACTCGGCACCGAAGATGCCGAACCTGACATTATGCGCCGTCCGCCCAGACCCTCTTCCGAAGGGATTTTTGCCGGCGGAATGGGCATTGATATCGCGATACAAGGCGCAGTTATTACACTGCTTACACTTATTTCGTACTTTATCGGTCACCGCATAGAATCCGGGCTTTGGGAAATTGCAGACAGCCTTGACGGTATGAGCATGGCTTTCCTCACACTGTCTTTGGTTGAGGTTTTCCATTCCTTTAACATGCGTTCAAGGCGTGAATCTCTTTTTTCAATAGGTCTTAAAAACAAGCTTTTAAACCTCGCCGCGCTCGGTTCACTTATTGCAACCGCAGCTGTGCTATATATCCCTCCGCTTAGGGCAGCATTTGGTTTCGAGTATATTTCACTGTTTGAATTTATTATTGCGGCATTAATCGCGGTATTAATAATACCAATTATAGAATTGATTAAATTTGTTCAAAGGCGTATGTCATAATACAAAAACCCCGTATATCAATCAACCTGATATACGGGGAATTTTTTATTTTAATATTAACCGCCGAGATATGTCATATGCATATAATCTTTTGCATATCCGTCGCCCCAGGCGTTCCCGCCCCAAAGCCAGCCGTATTTTGCAAAAGTCCTTACCACTATCCCATCGGGGGTTATGGAATATGGGTTCTCATAAGGCTCCCACAGCGTGCCCGTAAGCGCTCTTCCGGTAGGTGAAACATAATAGTTCTCATTGTAGTTTATATCTATACACGTACCGAAACTATGCTGTGACTGCGAACCGCCAAGAGTATTTCGCCAATTGTATCCGCCTATATCCTTTATGGGGAATTGACTGTCATCCTCAAAAATCTCGGTAAATATTGCCACTACATCATCAGCCAGGTTCTTATTCACCGTAACCGACTGTTTAGACGCGTACTTTGTGCCGTCAGATGCAAGTTTCCATACCGGAACGGTAACCGTCTGCATCATTGCAGCCGCTTCTTCAGCCGTTGCGAAGCACTCGCCGCCGTTAAATACCCGCGCTCTTTTTGCCGCAGTTTCCGACGCGCTTACCGACGATGTTTTATATGGTTTTTTATATGTTATGCTAACCGGATCGGAATAAACCATCCGCCCATCTTCGTATTCATCCGCAACAATTATCGTATAATCTTCCGAATCAACAAAATAATCCGTACCTATATAAACTGAATTTCCAAGCGTGGAAAGCTCATCTACCAAATCATAAGATGTATCTTTAACTATAATATAATGCTTTACCGCATCTTCCGACGCCTCAAAATTTATCCCGAAATTTCCTTCCTTCTGCATCCCCTGCTCAGGCGATGTGATTTGCGGTTTATCAAGCCCGTCTATACCTTCCATAAGCGAACTGTAAATCTTTCCAATACATGTTATAAGCTGCGCTCTGGTCGCATCATTATGCGGTGCAATCAGCGTTTCATCTTCGCCGCTTATATATCCGTTTGCGACCGCCTGTGCAAGATACATATATATCCTTGAGTCTGCATCGGCAAAATCCTCATACCCCGCGGACATTTCCAAGTCATCCATTGTAAGCGTATACTGTATCCCGGATTTTTCAAGCATACTCATAATTCCATATATCATATCCTGTCTGGTCATTATCCCGGTAGGGTCAAATTTCCCCTCCGCCGCTGTTGCAATCAGCCCCAGAGAATATGCCGTCTGCACATCAAGAGACTCACAGTCGTCATAGGGCGCATCCACCAATTCTATCGCCGAATCGTCTATGCCGTTTATGAGCTTATATATCGGAACTATCATCTCACAGTATTCAAGGCGGGTAAGAGGTCCGGACAAATTATTCCTTGCTATCGACATAGGTATAAACCCCGCCGCATTTAGAACATCAAATCCCTCTTTTGCCCAGCCCGGCAAATCCGCACGGCTGTCAAGCTGCGTATCTTCTTGCGCACCTTCCGCCGGCTCATTCCCCGTTAATATTTCAAGCTTTTTTGTTTCTGCCCATACGTCGTCCGCCGCAAACGCACTCATAGTGCCGCCTGTCAGCAATGCCGCAACAAGCAGTAAAAGCGTGATTTTCTTCATCATGCACCACCTGCCTAAAAATTTGCACAGTTCATATTATAGCACTCTTTTATCAAAGGGTCAACCTTTAAAAATTTAATATTTTGTAAATTTCAAGTGTTCGTCCTGTGAACTTCAAAACAAAAAATATACGTTTTTTTATGAAAATCCTTGACAACACTCTTTATATTTAGTATACTGTATATCAGAGCAGATTAGTTTTTAGAATAGACGAGATGAGGCAAAATTTAATTATGCCTTTAATATTCTTTTGCGGTATCTGCCCTCAAAAGAATTTTTTATTTTAAGGAGAGATGAGAAAATGAAAAGAATGATTACAGGAATTATTGCAGGTGTTATGGCAGTCGGGCTTCTTGGCGGCTGCGGCGAACAGGGCGGAGAAAAGGTTTATAAAATCGGCGTGACCCAGATTTCCGACCATCCGTCGCTTGATAACTGCCGCGAAGGGTTTATAGCCGGGCTTTCGGAGGCAGGATATGTTGAGGGCGAAAATATTGAAATAGATTTCCAGTCAGCACAGGACGTCCCGTCGGTGGCTTCTCAGATAGCTCAGAACTTTGCCTCGACCGGCAAAGACCTTGTATGCGGTATCGCAACACCGTCTGCACAAGCTCTTTATACCGCCTGCTATGATAAAGGCATCCCGGTAATATTTAACGCCGTTTCCGACCCGGTAGAAGCAAAGCTTGCCGTTTCAGAAACAGAAGCTATGGACGGGGTAACCGGTGTATCCGATGCACTTCCGGTAGAAGACCAGCTTAAATTAATACGTGCATTCCTGCCCGATGCAAAAACCATAGGTATTTTATATACGACAAGCGAGGCAAACTCGGTAAGTACGCTTGCGGAATACAAAGAATTTGCTCCGAAATACGGGTTTGAGATAGTGGATACCGGCGTCGGCACAAAAGCAGAAATACCTCAGGCAGCGGACATACTCGTTTCAAAGGTTGACTGCATCTCTAATATGACCGACAATGCAGTAGTTGCATCACTTTCGGTACTGCTCGAAAAGCCGCAGCCGCAAATATCCCGGTATTTGGTTCGGAAGAAGAACAGGTTAAAAACGGATGCATTGCCGCAGCCGGACTTGACTATTTTGCACTTGGTAAGGAAACCGGACTTATTGCAGCAGAGGTTCTCGGCGGCAAAGATATTTCCGAGATACCCTATAAAACAATCAAAGACAGTATTATAACCGTCAATTCCGATGTTGCCCAAACTCTCGGTATCACAATTCCGGAAGATATAAGCGCATCAGCAGTTGACGTTGCTTCAAACTAAATCTTAACAGAAACTGACCGGGGCATATAATGCTCGGTCAGTTTTAGCACATTATGGAGGTTATGTGATTATGGTAGGTATAATTGCCGGAATCATTCAAGACGGGCTTATTTACGGAATAATGGCGCTGGGGGTATATATAAGCTTAAAAATACTTGATTTTCCCGATTTGTCTGTAGACGGAAGCTTTCCGCTGGGTATGGCAGTAACTACATACTGTATACTTCACGGTATACAGCCGTATCTTTGTCTAATTATCGCTTTTGCTGCCGGAGCCGCAGCAGGGGCTGTGACAGGTCTTTTACATGTTAAGCTCAAAATAAAAGACCTTTTATCCGGTATAATCACTATGACCGCGCTATATTCAATAAACTACACAATTGTCGGCAAACCGAACGAATTTCTTTCGGTTGATACTGCCACCGTATTTTCGGTAATACCAAAAAACACACCGTTTGGTCTTTATAATTACCGGTATATCATAATTTCCTTTATTATTGCAGTCATAGTAAAAAAACTGCTCGACTGGTATCTTAAAACCAAGTCGGGATTTTTGCTGCGTGCAGCCGGGGATAATGCAAGGCTTGTGGTTACCACCGGCAAAGACCCCGGAAAGGTGAAAATCCTGGGTCTTGCATTGGGCAATGCTCTTGTTGCGCTCTCGGGCGCTCTAAACCTTCAGTACACACGCTCCTTTAATGTTTCAGCCGGAACCGGAACACTTGTTATGGGGCTTGCAGCAGTAATAATCGGTACCTCCGTATTCGGCAAAATCAAGCATTTAACCCTGACATCAGGCGTACTGCTCGGTATGATTATATATAAAGGCTGCATTTCCCTTGCAATGCTCGCAGGGCTTGAAGCAAAGGATACCAATATGATTGTTGCGGTTTTGTTTGTTATAACGTTGGTTATAAGCCGTGCAAAAAAGAAGGGCGGTGAACAGTTATGCTGAAACTTTCCGGCATTTACAAAACCTTCAACAAATCTACAGTTGATGAAAAAGTTCTCTTTTCCGGCTTTGACCTCAGTATAAACAAAGGTGAATTTGTCGCGGTTGTTGGGAGCAACGGCTCCGGGAAAACAACCATACTTAATATCATTTCCGGCGACATAGCGCCGGATTCGGGTAAAATCGAACTTAACGGTGAGGATATAACCGATAAAAAGAACTTTGTCCGCGCCGCAAATATTGCAAGAGTGTTCCAGGACCCCGCTGCCGGAACCAGCCCATCGATGACTATATTTGAAAATCTTTCTATTGCCGACAACAAAGGCGGAAGATTTGATTTAAGGCGAGGGCTTAACTATAAACGAAAGGATCATTACCGCGAATTACTATCGGTACTCGGAATGGGGCTTGAGGATAGGCTCGGCACCCGTGCAGGAGCGCTTTCGGGCGGGCAAAGACAAGCGCTTGCACTTATTATGGCTACTATGGCAAAACCGTCATTGCTGCTGCTTGATGAGCATACGGCAGCTCTTGACCCTAAATCTGCCGATATTGTTATGAATCTAACCGACAAGCTTATACACGAAAATTCCCTTACCGCTATTATGGTTACGCATAATCTGAGGTATGCGGTAGAATACGGCACCCGGTCAATAATGATGCATGAAGGCAGCATTGTGCTTGATGTATCCGGAGAGAAACGAAACTCTCTTACTATTGATGATTATCTCGCCAAATTTAACCGCATAAGTATCGAATGCGGTAATTGACAAAAAAGTCTTGACAAATCAGTAAAGTTAGAGTATTATATTTTTAAAGTGATAAAAAAGGAGCAGGAAAATGAGTAAGAGTATATGCAGAATAAGACAACTCCTACTTTCTTTGCCGGGCGCAAACGGTGGTCGGTTTATTATCCTGCGGTAAATTTTACCAGAAGCGATATGACTGAACACCAAGCCGTGTTCAGTCATTTTTAGTTTAGGGCGTTAAAAAGAGTATATTTACGGAGGTTGTATATGAATTACAAGAAGTACAGAAAACAGTATCATCCGGTTAAAATGGATAAACGCGAGTGGCCGGATAAAGAGATTACCCACGCGCCGATATGGTGCAGCGTAGACCTGCGCGATGGAAACCAGGCGTTGTATTCGCCGATGACAATTGATGAAAAGGTAGAGTTTTTCAAATTTCTTGTAAAGCTTGGTATAAAAGAAATAGAAGTTGGTTTTCCGGCGGCAAGCGGCACAGAGTTTGATTTTGTGCGCAGACTAATCGAGGAGAACCTCATCCCTGACGATGTTACAATTCAGGTTCTTACCCAGGCCCGCGAACATATCATAAAGAAAACAATCGAGGCTCTTTCGGGCGCAAAAAATGCAATCGTACATATTTATAATTCCACGTCCACCCTTCAGCGAAAAGTAGTATTTAAAAAAGACCGGGAAGAAATAAAGAAACTTGCAGTTGACGGGGCAAAGCTTGTGGTAGATTTAGTTGAAAAAGGGCTTAGCGGTAATATACGCTATGAATATTCACCTGAAAGTTTCACCTGTACCGAACCCGATTACGCAGTTGAGGTATGTAATGCGGTACTGGATGTATTCAAGCCTACGCCAAAGAACAAGGCGATTATAAATCTGCCGTCCACAATCGAGGTGGCAACGGCTAATATCTATGCTGACCAGATAGAGTATGTGAGCAAACGTCTTAAATACCGCGACTGTGTTGAGGTGAGCGTACATGCGCATAACGACCGAGGAACCGGCGTTGCGTCAACTGAGCTTGCGCTGCTGGCGGGTGCAGAACGAGTTGAAGGCACATTATTCGGCAACGGCGAACGCACCGGAAACACCGATATTATAACGGTTGCTCTTAATATGTTCTGTCAGGGCATAGATCCAGGTCTTAATATAACCAATGTTGACGAGATTATTGAGAACTTCGAGAAATTCAATAAAATACCCTTAAGCCCAAGACATCCGTATGCGGGAGAAATGGCATATGTTGCATTTTCGGGTTCGCACCAGGATGCAATCAAAAAGAGTATGGACGCATATGAAAAATCCGAAACAGGAATATGGGAAAACCCATATCTTACAATTGACCCTACAGACATTGGACGCAAATATGAACCAATTGTTATTAACTCCCAGTCCGGAAAGGGCGGCGTAAGCTATGTAATGGAGAAAAAATTCGGCTATACCCTGCCGCCTCATATGCTGGTTGAATTTTCAAAGCATATCACCGAGCTGTCTGATGCAAAGCAAACGGTGCTTGAGCCTGAGGAAATCTACTCTGCGTTTAAATCGGACTACATCAACAATGAATCTCCGATACATCTTGTATTCTATCACTGTGACGTTAAAGATAACGTTACCACACTATCCGCAACCATTGAATATAACGGAAAAATTACTACAATTGAATCAGAAGGAAACGGTCCTCTTGATGCGCTTGCAAAAGGTCTTGAAGAGTTAACCGGAAAAACATATAACGTAATCTCCTATACCCAGCATGACCTCGAACGCAAAACATCCTCCAAAGCGGTCAGCTATATCCAGATTGCATCGGGAGAATACAAGTTCTGGGGCGTTGGCGTTGATACAAATATCTCTACTTCATCTATATACGCTCTTATAAGCGCAGTCAATAAAGCTGCCGGAGGAAAATAAGATGTCAGGTAAAGACAAAAGTATTATATGTCTGTTGGTAATGTTCGGCTGGATAGGTGCCGGAGTTTTGAATATTATAGAAAAGAAAGCTATCAGCAGTATTATAATAGACTTTGTTGCAGCATTGATTTTTCTTTTGCTGGCACTGTTTTTGAGGGCAAAAAAGTAAATAATGAGTTTTATTTAAAATCTTTTAAAAATTCTACTCAGAATTTCAAAAGAATATTTTTAAATCATGACAAAAAAAGCGGCGCTATTCTTGCGCCGTTTTTCTGGTTTTACAGACATCTGCTATCAAAGTATCATAAACCCGGCAATTGCAAAGCATTATGCAATTGCCGGTTTTATAATTTTAATCTTCTTCTATATCAAGCTTTGCTTCCTGTTCAGCCTGTATATCCGGGAAG
>CALXUL010000139.1 GCA_944391635.1 uncultured Clostridia bacterium
CCATTATTTTGGCAATCACAAACAGTGATACTGCTGACAGTAAAGAAGTTAAAATAACCTTAATAAATTCCAATTATAAATCACTTCCTTTTTCTTTATTATGTGCTGTTAGTTATCTTTGATTCGCAGCGTTTTGTTTTTGAAAAACACTGCTTTACTTTATCCCTCTTTCACAAAAAAGCCCTTTTACTTCGGGCATGCCCTTAAAAGCGCGGACAGACGATTCAAACTGCACTACCGCTTTTTTGGGATATTGTGAGTTCGCATACTTAATGGCTGTTGATTTTGCCGCATTAGTTGGTAAGTCCTGTAAGAATATCCATACCACATTTGCGGCGAGCCTTTTGATTCGCCGTATTTTTCGAAATACAGGGTTATGTATTTAAGGTTAAGGGAGCGATATTTTAAAATATAATATTGAGTGGATTTGCCGACTGATTGGGGTGTGGGGTAAATATTGACAAAGACTGTTTAATTTGATAAAATATACTATGTATGTTTTAGTATATTAAACATCAGGAAAGGATTGGTATAAATGGCATCACCAAAGGTAGCAGTAATAATGGGCAGCGACTCGGATTTTGATAAAATGCGCGGCTGCATAAAAAGGCTTAAGGATTTCAAGATAGAGCCTGTGGTAAGGATAATATCCGCACACCGCACGCCGTATGAGGCAGAGGAGTTTGCTAAAAATGCGAAAGACAACGGTATAGAAATAATTATTGCAGCAGCAGGAAAGGCTGCGCATTTAGGCGGGGTTTTAGCAGCATTTACTACACTGCCGGTTATAGGCGTGCCGATAAAGTCATCAACAATGGACGGGCTTGATTCACTGCTTTCTATGGTACAGATGCCAAGCGGTATCCCGGTTGCGTGCGTTGCAATAGACGGCGGGGATAACGCGGCTATTCTTGCAGCACAGATGCTGGCGCTTAAATATGATTATCTTGAGAAATTGCTTTGTGACCATAAAAAGTCTATGGCAGAAGGCGTTATGAAAAAGAACCGGAGTGTTCAGGCTATGGTAGAGGAAATATAAAGTAAGAAAGGAAAATCTTTATGGCAGAAGCATATAAGGCAGCCGGAGTAGATGTTGAGGCAGGCTATGAGGCGGTAAGACTAATTAAAGAACACGTAAAAAAGACTAACATTGCCGGCGTTTTGGGCGGTATTGGAGGGTTTGGCGGATTATTCGAGATTCCGGCAGGCTACAAAAACCCTGTGCTGGTATCCGGAACCGACGGCGTGGGCACTAAACTTAGGATTGCATTTTTGATGGACAAGCATGATACAATTGGTCAGGATTGTGTTGCGATGTGTGTAAATGATGTTGCATGTTCAGGAGCAAAACCACTGTTTTTCCTCGATTATCTTGCAGTGGGGAAAAACCGTCCCGAACGTGTTGCAGATATAGTAAAGGGCGTTGCAGACGGATGCGTGCTTGCAGAGTGTGCTTTAGTTGGCGGCGAAACTGCGGAAATGCCGGGATTTTATGAGCCGGAAGAATATGACCTTGCCGGTTTTTCGGTAGGTATTGTGGAAAAGGACAAAATTACCGACGCTGCGCGAGCAAAGGCGGGCGATGTTTTGGTTGCAATGGCATCAAGCGGTATTCATTCAAACGGCTATTCTCTGGTGCGTAAGCTGTTTGATTTAAACAGCGCAGGCGCAGATAAGCGTCTGGGCGAATACAGCAGCGAGCTTGGAAAGACAATAGGCGAAGAACTTCTTACGCCTACAAAAATATATGTTAAACCGCTTCTCTCACTTATAGAAAAGGTGGGTATCAATACGGTATCACACATTACAGGCGGTGGGTTTATTGAAAATGTGCCGCGTATGATTGATGATAAGCTGACAGCGGTTATTAAAAAAGGTACGTGGGATGTACTGCCTGTATTTGATATGATGCAGAAAATGGGCGGGCTTTCTGAACTTGATATGTATAATACCTTTAATATGGGTATCGGAATGATATGCGCCGTGAATGCTGACAAGGCAGATGAGGCTGTGAAGGTGCTTGAAGCTTTGGGCGAAAAGGCGTACATAATAGGCGAGCTTACCGAAGGCGACGGAGGCGTTAAGATAATATGAAGCGTATTGCGGTATTGGTATCGGGAGGCGGAACTAATCTCCAGGCGCTTATTGACGCTGAGAAAAGCGGCGTGATAAAAAGCGGAAAAATTGTGGCAGTGGTATCGAATAAACCCGGCGTATTTGCACTTACGCGCGCTCAAAACGCCGGTATTGAAACCGCGGTTATCTCCAAAAAGGAGCTTGGCGCCGAAGGCTTTGACAAAGCCCTTACCGAATATATGAAAGCAAAAAATATAGACTTGGTAGTGCTTGCCGGATTTTTGGTTATATTGGGCGGAGAATTTCTTAATGAATATAAAGACAGTATTATCAATGTCCACCCCTCGCTTATCCCGTCTTTTTGCGGCGACGGCTTTTACGGACTGAAAGTTCACGAGGCGGCGCTTAATTATGGCGTAAAGGTGACAGGGGCTACGGTACATTTCGTAAATGAAATTACCGACGGCGGAAAAATAATTCTACAGAAGGCGGTATACATTAATCCTGACGATACTCCTGAAACTCTTCAAAAACGCGTTATGCAGGAGGCAGAATGGATAATTCTGCCTCAGGCGGTAGAAATGGTTTGTTCGGGTAATGTATGAGTGTGAAAGGAAGATAAAAATGAAAAAGCTTGATATTTCCAATGAACTTAAAATTAATGAATAT
>CALXUL010000140.1 GCA_944391635.1 uncultured Clostridia bacterium
ATGCCTGCAAGTATTGCTATGCTTCTTTTATGAAGCGCTTTACCGGACACACGGAGGAATGGGGCACTTTCCTTGATGTGAAGCATTGGCCGGAAATTAAAAATCCGAAGAAATATGCCGGACAGCGGGTGGTCATCGGTTCTGTGACGGATGGCTACAATCCACAGGAAGAGCAATTCGGGAATACCAGAAAACTTCTGGAGCAGCTGATCGGCAGTGACGCAGATATTCTGATCTGCACAAAGTCTGATCTTGTGGTACGGGATATTGATCTGCTGAAGAAGCTTGGACGAGTGACCGTTTCATGGTCGATCAACACACTGGATGAAAATTTTAAGAACGATATGGACTCTGCTTCGAGCATTGAGCGGCGTATCGCTGCTATGAAGCAGGTATATGATGCAGGTATCCGTACAGTCTGTTTCGTATCCCCGGTATTTCCCGGTATCACGGATTTTGAAGCCATCTTTGAGCGGGTAAAGGATCAGTGCGATCTGTTCTGGCTCGAAAACCTCAATCTTCGGGGCGGCTTCAAAAAGACGATCATGGATTATATCGCCGGAAAATATCCTGACCTTGTACCGCTTTACGATGAGATCTATAACAAGCATAACCGCAGCTATTTTGAAGCGCTTGAAGTAAAAGCTGAGGAAATGGCTAAGAAGTATGATTGTCCCTTTGCGGATAATGAAATGCCTTATGGCAGAGTCACGCAGGGACATCCGGTGATTGTGGATTATTTCTATCATGAGGAAATCCGAGGGACAGAAAATACCGGAAAAAGAAATCGTTAAACAGAAATTGACCGCGTTCTTTGAACGAGGGAGACTCCTCGTCCGAAGAGCAAGAAGGTGCAACCGAGAAGACTTGGAACAATTCCGGTTTATAAGACACAATAAGGCGAGCATTCGTGTTCGTCTAAAGTTCGGATAAACCGTCAATGGACAAATGACCGATTTTGTGGTATAATATTTATAAGATAAATCGGAATTTCATTGTGGAGATATATTATGATTAGAAAATTACAGGGGGCAGATATAAGCAAGGTTGCAGAGATATGGTTAGAGAATAATCTAAAAACACATTGTTTTATTCCTGCCCAATATTGGGAAAATAATTTTGATTTAGTGAAAGAAATGCTTTCACAGGCAGAAGTTTATGTGTATGAAAATGATCAAAAAATACAAGGCTTTATCGGACTAAATGGTGAATATATTGAAGGGATTTTTGTTCTTACTGAAATGCAGTCAAAGGGAGTCGGTAAACTTCTAATGGATTTTATAAAAGAAAGAAAAGAAAAATTGGTTCTAAATGTATACCAGAAAAATGCAAGGGCAATACATTTTTATCATAGAGAGGGTTTTGATATCCGGTGCGAGGGTTTGGATAAAAACACCGGTGAAAAAGAGTATACAATGATATGGCAACAGAAATAAAAATACTGATATAACATAAAACAAATCAAGGCGATTACTTCGGTAGTCGCTTTTTCTATGCTCATTTTTAAGAGGAGGTACGCATGAACGGTATAACAGAACTTGCAAAGTTACTCAAAGAGCGTGAAAACAGTGACGGTTACACACCGATGTTCGGAACGGTCATTGAACTGCCGAACACAAAAATACGCATAAGCGACAAGGTTATTCTGACCGACAGCCACTTAACGCTTTGCATAAACTTAAAAGAACAAAATGCGGACAGTGAATATATAAATCTCGGCAAGACGGTGGTTTTGCTCCCTTATGCAAACAGTCAGAAATTTATTGTGATTGGAGTGGTTATCTGATGTTTCCGAATTCAACCGATATAACGCTGGACAATAAAACTCAAACCTTAAACGGAACAAAATCATATTTATTTGATTTTACCACAGGCGATTTTGTTGTGCGTGACGGAAAGCTGATCGAGTGTGACGGAATTAGCGCAATTAAAGTATGGATCGAAAAAATACTCCGAACCGAAAAAGGCAGATAGTCCAGCAATCCGGGATATTGTCAATGCCTTTCATCATACCGACAATTGATCCAACAGTTGCGCCGTTGCAATCGGTGTCAAAGCCTGTTTCTACTGACATACATATGGATTTTCCATAATCACCGCCACCATAAAGCAATGATGCAGTAACTATCATCGCATTTGAATTTGTGTGACACCAGCCATGCCCGTCGTATTCATCGTATTTCTTGTGTATGTTTTCAAAACATTCTGCTTGTGATACGCCGTTTTTATAGCTGTTTAGCACAGTCATTATGTCTTCGTAGAGTCTTGATGTATAGGGTATTTGCGAAAGTCCGCCCAAAATTACCTGTTCAATATTATCGCTGACAGCCGCAACAGCAAGCATAGCAGATATAAACATCTCGCCGTAAATACCGTTTTTAATATGTGATATTGAAGCATCTCTCCAAGCCATTTCAGCAGCCATTTCAGGGTTGCCGGGATTGATATATCCGTAATAATCGCCCCTGATTTGCGCGCCTATCCATTCTCTGTATGGGTTTTTATACATTGCCGACTGCGGCGGCTCATATCCGTTTATAAAATTACAGAAAGCGACACGCTCCGCAGTGCAGTAAGCGTCCTTTGGCTGATATTCAAGCCAAGCCCTTGATACATCATACGGAGTAAAATCTGTTCCGTATTTGTCTATTATTAACTGCCCCATAATGGTATAGTTTGTATCGTCATCCACCGGCATACCGTCAATTTGATCGGCATACGGAACGTTTGTAAAGGGGAAAGTATATTTACTGCATGTTTCATCTGTTATATCCGATTTGTTAATGTAACGATGCATTGGGAAATTATTAGTTTCCTTAAGGAAAGGATGAAGTTCGTTTGTTTTAATTCCCTCGACGGTCTTTCCGAGCATACATCCGCAGATTCGTCCCATCCAGGCACCGTAAATTTTGCGTTCTAAATCCTTTTTTGAAATTTTATTAGGCACTTCAAATTTACTTGTAAGCGCTTTTATCCCCTCGAGATTTGATGGTTCAAAATATTTGTAACCTTCTTTGCGGCTGGCATTTATGACAATCTCATATAGAATATCACCAAATTTTTTCTTTATTTCATTTTTGGGAAGTCTTGAAACCGATTCAAATACCGATTTATATATATCAATGTCAAGCCCTTCATCAATAGACTGCTGATATTCGGTCATTATATCGGAAGTATAAAATTCCCAGTCGTGTATGTTGGAATATTGCGGTTTCATCGTTTTGTTGTAATTTAATTCTTCAACAATACGATTGTCACGGTTAAGAAGAAGCGCATCAAGCGACACATTAAAACGTCGTGATATTTCTATAATTTTGGCAAGTTCGGGAGTAGATGTGCCGTTTTCCCATTTTTGTACAGACTGACGCGAAACTTTAAACATGTCTGCAAACTGCTCCTGTGACAGATGCGAGCTTGTACGTATTTTATAAATCATATCGCTAATTGCCATTTGTATACCTCCTTGAATTTAAAGCTGTGGAATGAAAACGAACGCTTAAAAATGCTTCAGCGGTGTTTTACAAGATAAAAAATATTTTGTAGTTATATTATATATCGGTTCTAAAAATCTCACAACCAACTTTAAAGTGCTAATTATGACAACTGACGGTTGACAAAATGGCGGGGCGCGAAAGCGGTATTAAAGCAGTCCGCGGTTTCGCACTTCATAGATTATCTTTGCCATATCGCCGCGGGTGAATAAGTCCATTGTTTCGGCTTGTTCTGCGGTGAGGATTCCGCGCTCGATTAAAATGTCGGTCGCACTCTGCCAGTCAAAGTCATTTTCGCCTATTGCACGCAGTACCATACTTGAAAATTCTGTCGCCGTAACTTTTTTATCGGGTGCAAAAAGGTTGTCGCCTACACCGTATATCAGACCAAGACTGTATGCATTTTGCGCCGCGCCGTAACCCCAGTGATTAGGCGCCACATCGGTAAATACCTGTGCACTTGAGGTATCAGCGTCTTCGCTTTCGCCTAATGCCCTAAGGAGCATTGCCGCCGTTTCTATCCTTGACAGCGGCTTTAACAGGTCAAGTCCATTCTCATTACCGTATAAAAGTCCCTCCGCCTGCAATGCCTCAGCCTCGGCTTGATATGTGGGCTTGGTTTTCGCAGCTTCATCTGCAACCCATTGCCAGTAAACCCACCCATTACTTTCACCATCAATCAATGCGTTCATCATTTCATCCGTATTATATAATGTATTTACCTCTATATTGGCAATTATATCTTTTGAATTGGGTTCATCTAACAACATTACATATTCTTTTTCATTACATTCAACAAACAAAAATGTAAGTCTGCTTGACATAGGGAAAATTTTTATATCACTTACCTGATATTCGTTCTTGGCAAGGAGATATTCTCTAAGCTTTTCTTCAGTTATATTATTTAGAATATTTGTAGTCGGCATAGTAAACCCAGGATATACATATCCGACCCATTCTGATATATCTTCTATATATGTTCCATCAATAGTAAACCTTCCCTTATCGCTGTAAATAGTACAATCCGGAGCAGACCAGTATTCTTTTTCACTAAATAAATATGAAAATTTACCGGCTTGGGCATATTCTGCTGCATATTTATTTGAGTACAATAAACTCACTCTTACAGCATTTGCATAATTAAGTTTTGCCCTCTCTAATTCCAATACAACTTCATTTTCAAAGCTGTTGGTTTCCATTTTATGAAGGGATTGTTTTTGGGGAAGATGTATTTCCCGCAGCCATTGTTCTGTTGATGTCATATAGTCATTATCAATTTGAGCAAGTTCTTCTTCAGTAAAATAGTTTGTCATAAAGAGTTTGCTCCAGTTTTCGTGCAGCCCCTCTATTTCGGTATCTTCCGCAAATACCGGCTGGGTTGATACTATAATTAAAACCATTGTTAAAAAAGTTATTAGTTTTTTCATTTTTTGTTTTAGCCTTTCTTATAGTCTGTGATTGGAATATATTATTTAGCCTTATGTAACCTTCTTTTATATTATATCCCCAAAATTATTTCCTGTAAAGCCCTTATAGATATTAGAGCCACAAGATAAATAATAAAAAAAGAACCGACTACGGTTTAAAGCTTAATCAGAATCAGATAATCTGGTTAATAGATTTAAAGTCATTGACGGTTCTTTTTTTATTTAGTTTCGATATTTATTATACTTTTATGATGATTTTAATTCCAAAAGTTTCTGTTTTATCCGTATAAATCCTTCTTTTGGGTCATCAGTGACGGAAGTTGCGATTTCCATTGGGCAAAACCCATTTCCGGCGCGGTTTTTAATATGTTCAGCAAAATTATCCGTATATAGTTTTATTCCGTTTTTTTCAAGGATTTCCTTTGCTTTATAAGTTGCAACCGCTGCAAATACTTCGCTTACTCCGCAAAGAACAAACAGCATAGCTGCCGCTTTTCCTACTACCTTATCCGCAGCAGAAAAACCCTTAAGGTCTATTTTCTTCTCAAGCATTGATATAAGCGGCGAAACACCGCGCTCTATGCTGGTGTAAACTTTATCGCCGCGGCATAATACTATCGTAAAGCCTTCGGCAAGAAGCTTTTTTGCCTTTTCCAAATCATTCATGGCTGTTTTCCAATCTGTACATAAAAAGCGGAATAAATATAAGCTGGAGCAGAATGCCACAGAGCCCCTGGGGGATAATGCTCCAAACCTGTGAAATATCAATATTGCCAGCTCCAAGAATATACACTGCACCCAATACAGCTGCAGCGCGGAGCAGTCTGCCTGCAGCCTGAGTTATCAAAACTTTTACAATAACCGGCAATGAAGACCGTGAAAGCATTCCTGCTGCAAAGCCGTAGCCCACAAGTTCAACCATCATAAATGGCAGTAGCTGCGGCGTTGGCATTCCGGACAAAGCAAAGCTTACCAAGGGTGCAAAAAGACCGCATATACTGCCGGCAGCGCAGCCTGATAACAGCCCTGCCAGAATTACCGGAATATGCATTGGCAAAAATGCCGCGCCGACAGCCGTACCAAGCCCTGATGCCGCACCTATCATATGGAAAAGCTGGGGCAGTGCAACCGATGATACTATCGAAATAAACGTTATAACTGCTGATGTCTTTACTGAATATCTTGTTTCAACTATCTGTCTTATCATAAATAAAATACTCCTTTTATATTTTCGTAACCGTATGCACGCTGAGAATATCGCCTGTTACCGAGAATGATATTTCAAATCCGGCAAATGAAAACCCAAACACACGTCCGTCTTCACTGCGGTATCCGGGACGCGGATCCTGTTCCAGCACGCTTACAAGCGCCTGCACTTTTTCGTGCGGCATAAGCTTTTTAAGCTTTTCATCAAACCTGACCTTTAAAATATTATTTTGCGGCAGGTTAGCAAATCCGGATAAGGCATCAGGGTGCGAATCGGTATAAGCAAGATATGGCTTTATATCAAATATCGGGGTATTATCCATAATATCCGCTCCCAGGATATTAAGTACAGGTCCATTAGGCGTGTTTAAATCAATACTCTCAAGACGAACTGATGATATGCCTATCGGATTAGGTCTAAACGGCGACCTTGTCGCAAAAACGCCCATCCGTGTATTTCCCCCAAGCTTTGGCGGGCGTACGGTCGGCGACCATTCATCCCTTACCGCCTCTGAAAATTTCCATATAATCCAGATGTGAGAATACTCTTCTAAGCCTCGGAATGCGTCTATGTTGCGGTATTCAGGCTCGAATACCACTTTTGCCGATAATAGCCGGCATATTCCGCTTTGGCGCGGTATAGCAAACTTTGAAGGGAAATCACTTCTTATATAAGCTATTGTTTTCATAGGAAAATCCGCCAAGCAAATACCGCCCCTTCCAGCCAAAATACGATTTAATGTTATCTTACCACATTTTTCAAAAATTATCAACCTGTAAAATGTATTATTTAAGCGGATACCGCCTATGACAGCATCCGCTTTATATTATTCTGATTTATAAAAAACATCCTGCAAAACCAGATACTCCTCATATGTATCATCATATAACAGCATAAATGGATTTATATTTTGAATGTTAATATGACGCTCACTTATCACCTTAGCCGGAATAGTAAGCATAATATTGGCACCGATTATATCTGCCACTCCTTTTTGGGACAAACGCTTTTTTAAATCCTCATTATCTACTTTTAGGGTAAGTTCTTTTTCTTTAGCTGTATCGATTGGGTCGGTCTTTATGGTAAGGCTGCCAAAATCCCCATCCTCATAAGAAACGCCGCTTGCGCCTATCGCAATAAACGATGTATAATCCTTGTTCTTATTAATATGCAGCAAAACACATACTAAAATAACTATTGCCGCAATAATACAAAGAAATACCTTTTTCCGCATATAAAATCTCCCCTTTTAATTGGCAGACATTATTTTTCAATTTCATTATATACTGTAATAACAAAAAAGTAAAGCGCTGTGCAAAAAAAATGCTTCCGGCTAAAAAGCCGAAAGCATTAAATTTCTTATTCAGCAACGAATGGCAACAAAGCGATTTGTCTTGCACGCTTAATAGCGATTGTGAGCTGACGCTGATGCTTAGCACAGTTGCCGCTGATACGTCTGGGCACTATCTTGCCGCGCTCAGAAATGTATCTGCGCAGCTTAGCTGTGTCCTTGTAATCAATTGTATCAATCTTATCTACACAGAACATGCACACCTTCTTCTTGCTGCGGCGAGCCTTCTGCGGTCTTTCTGTCTTTTCAGGCATGTTTCTTACCTCCTATCATACTAAATCATTGATTTAAAACGGAAGGTCATCCTCTGAACTGTCAATTGCAGAGAATCCCATTGCTTCAAATTCATCAAAATCAGGTACAGCACCGGTCGGAGCTGTATTCTGAGGAGCAGCTGTGCGCTGCTGGTAGCTGGTATTCTGACGCGCAGGCGCATCATAGCCTGCAAAATTTTGACCGCCTGTCGTATGGGTTTCATTTTTGGAACCGGTAAAGTATGCGTCTTCCACTACAACTTCAGTCACATACTGCCTTTTCCCGTCTTTATCATCCCATGTTCTTGACTGCAATCTTCCCGAAACGGCAATCATGCTGCCCTTTTGAAAATATTTGCAGATAAATTCTGCCAGCTTGCTCCAGGCAACACAGCTCAAAAAGTCAGCCTGCTGCTGTCCTTCGCGTGCAAAACGCCTGTCCACTGCAAGAGTAAAGCTTACGACCGGCGTGCCTTGCTGGCTTTGTCGCATTTCAGGGTCACGGGTCAATCTTCCCATTAAAATTACTTTATTCATACTTACCACCCTACCGTTTGCGAATTATTTCTCATCCTTGCGGATAATAATAGTTCTTAAAATGCTGTCATTGATTCTATACTGTCTGTCAAGTTCTTTCGGGAACTCGGTATCAGCAGTAAAGTCTACCAAAACATAGTAGCCTTCCGTTTTATCATTGATTTCATAGGCAAGTCTTCTTTTGCCCCATTCGTCAATATTATTGACAGTACCGTTAGCAGCAATAAGTGAAGTAAATTTATCTTTCACTTCATTTACAGCCTCCTCTGTCAGAGCGGCGTCAATGATAAAAATTGTTTCATAGCTGTTTTGCATTTTTTCAGCCATATCTACACCTCCTTATGGACTTATGTCCCGGCAAATCCCGGGCAAGGATGCTTTTTGTAAGCCATAATATTATATACTAATTTACTTTTTTTGTCAAGGATTTTTTTGAATTGAAACAAAGTTTTTTAGCCCTTTGCCACAATCGCTTCAACCTCAAGCAGTACGTCCTTAGGCAGACGTGCAACCTCAACGCATGAGCGTGCAGGATACGGCTTTGTGAAAAATTCGGCATAAATTTCATTTATTGCCGTAAAATCACCCATATTCTTGATAAATACAGTTGTTTTAACGGTATTTGCAATGTCAAAACCTGCATCAGAAATCAGGTTTTTAAGATTAGTAAATACCTGACGTGCCTGCGCCTCCACACCGTCTGCAATTGCGCCGGTTTCTGGTATTACAGGGATTTGTCCTGAGGTATAGAGTGTATCGTTTACGACTATTGCCTGCGAATACGGACCTATTGCCGCCGGTGCGTTTGATGTTTTTATTTCTTTCATTATAAATCATTCCCTTTCTTTAGTAACTGATTACATTATTCTAACACTTATCAGATAAAAAATCAAGTACCGCAAAATTTACATGATGTAAATTATCTTAAAACCAATCTCACTATACACCTTTATGCCGCATATTATAGTTACAGGGGGTATACTCTCCATTTTAGCGAAAGGAATGATAGAATGGCATATATATACGCAGCCATCGGATCTATTACCTCTGCAACCCGGCTTTCGCGCAAGCTATCTCAAGCCGGGATAAATGCGTCAATACTGCATACTCCAGCAGCCGTGAATAAAGGCGGCTGCTCCTATTCTGTGAGGGTCAGAGAGCGCGAACGCGGCGCGCTTATGGCGGCAGCAGAAAGCTTGGGGATTAAAATACGCAGTATGTATAATGACGTCTGAGTTTAGATGATATATCTTGATAATCCTGCAACGAGCCGAAAAAAGCCGCTGCAGGTCACCGCGTCTCTAATATATAACAGTATAGTAAACAACTCTAATGCCGGGAGAGGCTCGCATAGGTACAGTCTGCGGGGAGCGGGACTAGTCGCCGCAGCAGCGGAGGATACCGCGCGCCTGTTCGGGATAGAAGATTCCGGACAGATTGCTTTTACGTCGGGCGCAAGCCTTGCGCTCAATATGGCAATACTTGGCGTTCTCAAAAACGGAGGCAGCGCAATTGTCACATCAATGGAGCATAACAGCGTCCTGCGTCCGGTGCACATGATGGGTGCATATACAGTAGTTTGGGCGGATGAAAACGGGTATGTAAACCCTAATGATATAGAAGCTGCCATAGAACCTGATACAAAGCTTATTGTATGTACACATGCATCAAACGTCAGCGGCAGTATACAGCCGATTGCCAAAATCGGAGCTATTGCCCGAAAGCATGGTATAATCTTTCTTGTAGATTGCGCCCAGACAGCCGGCAGTGTTCCGATAAACGTCGAGGAAATGAATATCGACCTTTTGGCATTTTCAGGTCATAAAGGTCTTGCAGGACCGCTTGGTACAGGCGGATTATATGTGAGAAAAAATGTAGAATTATCACCGATAATTACTGGTGGCACCGGTTCTTTGTCGGAAAGTCTTTTGCAGCCGGATTTTATGCCGGATATGCTCCAGACGGGGACTATGAACACTCCTGCGATTGCCGCACTCGGTAGGGCAGTGAGGGTGGCACAGGACTATGGAATTGAACGAATTCTGCACCATGAACGAAATCTGGCGGAGGAATTTATCGAGAATATTATTGCATCGCAAGGTGTTCGAGTTCTGGGCGGATGCGATATGAATCGTCGAAATGGCACGGTTGCTTTTACGATAGATGGAATTGAGTCGGGTAAGGCAGCTGAAATCCTTGATTCTAAATATCATATTGCAGTCCGAGGCGGCTGGCATTGCGCGTATTTGGCTCACAAAACGCTCGGCACCGAGAAGACCGGCGCGGTAAGGGTAGGGTTCGGCAGATATAATAACAGAGCGCAGGTGAAAAAACTTGCAAAAGCGGTGCGTGAGATTTCAAAAGGCTATTAAAGGATTCGGGCGGGTTTTGCCCCGCCCTACATAAAAAGACAGCAATAAAAAGGCGGTAAAACCTTGAAAAATACTGCCAAGAAAAAATTTGAAAAGATATTGACATTAAGGTAAATTTATAGTAGAATAGATGTGCTGTTAAAAAGTATGCGGATATGGCGGAATTGGCAGACGCGCTAGATTCAGGTTCTAGTGGTAGCAATACTGTGCAGGTTCAAGTCCTGTTATCCGCACCATAACGGGGTGTAGCGCAGGTGGTAGCGCACTTGACTGGGGGTCAAGGTGCCGCAGGTTCAAGTCCTGTCACTCCGACCATTGCGAGCGTTCTTATAGAATTTAAGAAAGTCTATAAGAACCTCGCTTTTTTGTGCTGAAAATTTATTCTGTGATATAGATGTACCTCTATGCTAGGTCTTTATAAATTTTAGCCTTGTTATCACGTATCTGGATCAAATCAGGAATTTAAGTTTCAACACAGGTATTATGTATTTTTCAATAAGCTCATTAGCATAAGTCTGATGGCATTTTTCTATTGGGTCAACAAGTTTATATGAAAACCAGGCGTGAGCATATTCGTGACAGATGATTGCCTGCAAAATTACTGGTGCCGTGAATAAAATGGATAATAAGTGTTCATTAAAGTTCGTAAATAACCTTGATAACATATCTTTACTCCTTGTACATATTTTCAAATTATAATTTGATTCTTTAAGGTTATTTTTTCTTATGATTTTTTCCTGATAATTATTGCTGCAATTATCAAGCAGATAAAAAGTGCAGGAAGAAGCCAAATAAAATTAAACTCTCTTTCTGTATATCGTAAGCAAATGGTATTTTTCGTGCCTGTAATTTCCAATATTACATATTTTCCTCTTTCGGTACTTTTAATTTCTTCCCATGTTCCGTCTTTTAATACCCAAGCTTTAACCTTTTCCTTATTTTCGTTCAATATCCGAACTGTTACAGTATCACTGTCCTTAATATCTGTATTTATAATAGATACATCATAAACTTTTATGCTGCCATCAGTACTCACCGGCGGTTTCTCTGTACTGTCAGTAACGTGAAGTTCTGCTTTGTCCGTAAAATTACCTTCTACCAATCCAAGTGAGAGTTTACCGTTTTCGTTTTTTTCAACGCTTGACAAGACAGTAATATATGGTTGATATTCACAAATAACTTCTATGTCTTCAGTAACAGTTTTCGATTCTATTTGCTGCCAATTTCCAAAATAGCCGTCTTTTTTGGGAATTTCAGGATATTTAATTCTTGCCGTATCATCACCATATTTTATATCTTGTTTTTCTATGATTTTATCATCAGCAATAAATGTTATGGTAAAACTTATAAATCGTCTTGGAATAGAGCTTGCACTTTGCAATTCTTCAAAACTGACAGGCTCAGCTTTGCTCTTATAGCTTATACCGTCAACCGCACCGAGTCCACTATCCACAAAAAAATTAAGGTATAAATTTTCCTTATTTTCAATATCTCCGCAAATTGCTCCTACATTTTCATCACCATTCACATTTACTATTGTATAGCAAGCGGTTATAGAATTTGCTTTTCCTGATATACCGCCTATATACCTTTTGCCTGTTAATTTATTTTTTGCAAAACTTTTATGGATTGCAGATTCGCTTTTCCCAGCAATGCCGCCGACATAATTTCCGTTTGTGCTTTCTATATCAGCATAATTTTGACACTCATAAACCGTTCCAATTTCTGAAAAACCAACAACACCGCCTATACAATCCTTTTTCCCTGTAATTTCACCTTCATTTATGCACCCTTGCAAAATTGCTTTTGTCCTATATGTAAAGTTAAGTGCATTTGGCTTTTCTATATCGTCCTCCGGGTCTTTTGAATATTCTATTGCCATAGCACCGGCTATACCACCTGTATTTCTATCGGCTTCAACTATGCCAAAATTATTACAATCAGCAACTTTGCCTTGTCTTGTATTCTCTATATCTTCATCTGACACATCGAGAAATATATCCGAAATATTAGTCGTTCCATTTTTCAAATTTTCAAATTCACCTATTAATAAATTCATTACTAAATTAAACTGATTACTGATAGATGTAAGATTATTTGTCATTGAATTCTTTCCATTTGATAAAGTGTTTTTCAGTTCATCTATTTCACCGGATATATCGGAAAGAGAATTAAATAATTCTTCATTTGCAACTTTGAAATCTTCTCCGAGTTTTACAAACTCTAAAGGTTCCTCATTTGCCAAATCGGAGATAATTTCCTTTATATCACTTATAGCTATTTCTATATCCTCATTAGCATAAGACATAGAAGTTATTGCATCCGCCAAGTCGTTCTTTGCAGAATTTAATTGGTCGCTTACATCATCTGTATAATATTTGATTTCGTCAGCAACATTTTCAACAGCCGAGCCCAAATCTTTAATACCGTATGTTATGTAATACATAGTATCATCTAAATATTCTATGGCTTCTTCTATATTTTGAGCAGCAGACTTAAATTCTGAAAAATCTATGTTTATATTGAGAATTATGGTATCAAGGCTGTTTTTAATAGCTTGTAATGCTAAAATTGTATTGTCAACATTATTTTTTATATTTTTGACGTTTTCGACTATATTTTCTGCGCTAATACCAATGCTTTCAAAGTTTCCGGGCTTTGTTTCAAGCGTTGTTTCTATTTTTGAAAGAGAGGTTTTTATTGTCTGTTTTGCGGTTATTATATCATTGATAGCAGTAGTCAATTCGGATACAGAACTTTTTACTTGTGTCTGATTATTAAATTCAATGGCTTCGTCTAAATCATTACTTGCGCTGTTTGCTCTCCAAATAGCCTTTTTTATTCTCCGCTCAGCTCTTGATATATCAGACAATGCTGAATTTATATCATCTATTTCATCACTTAAATCTGGAGTGTATATTTTTATATCCTCAAGAGCAAGAACAATTTTGTCGAGTGCATCTGCTAAATCGTTGCTTCCATCCTCTAAATATTCAAAAACAGGTATCATTTTATCAAGTGTGTTAGATAGAATTGCCGCCTGTGCATTTATTTCACCTAAATTGTCGTCAACAAAATCTGTTCCTTGATTAAGTAAACTTTCTGCGCTATTCTGTGCATTTGTTGTGTATTTTGAAATATCGGTCAAATGCTTTTCGGTATCAGTACCCAAATTATCGGTATCAGTTATAAACTGATTTACCATTGTATTAAGATTATTGAGTTCCTGCTGTACGCCCTCTAAACCACTTTCAGATATATGCAATAATATATAAGGCTCAACCTGACCAACAATTCCGCCTACATCTTTTCTGCCCTGGATAAATCCAAAATTCTGACAGCCTAACATATATCCAGACTGTCTGCCTGCAATACCACCCACATTGTAGCCTATGTGCTGATAACCAATAGCAGCATTATTGGTGCAACCTTGTATAATGCCTGATGAATAGCCAACTATACCCCCTGTATCAGTATGACCTAAAACGCTTTCTTCTTCGGTTTCTTCTTCATTGTTTTTAAAATTTTCAATCATAGCACCTGTATCAGTTTCTATATTTGAAATATTATTTTTCTTTTCTTCGTACACCGTATTTACTGCTACGTCATTAGTACAATTTTGAATAAAGCCGCTGTTCTTTCCTGCAATACCTCCCGTAGAATTTTCTCCAACAACACTGCCGAATGAATTACAGGAAATAATTTGTCCGCTATCTGCGTTATTTCCAACAATTCCGCCTATAACATTCTGACCTTTAACCGTTCCATTGAAATTGCACTGTTCCAGGATACCGTAATTTTCACCTACAATGCCACCTATATAGCTTTTTGAGCCATTTGGTGTAAATGTTGCATTTACATTGAGATTTGATATTTTTCCATTTTGCTGAACATAGCGAAATACTCCCAAATATGAGCCGTTTTTTGAAAGATTTATACCCGAAATTGTGTACCCATTTCCATTAAAAGTTCCTCCAAATGTAGGAACAGGAGAAAATTCCATGCTGCTAAAGTCAATATCACAAGTTAAATTTACAGTTTTTCCTTGCGACCAAGTATCAAGAGTACAATTCTTTGAAAAATTTATAAAATCTTCTTTGCTTGATATGGTAATTGTATTTTCAGAAGCAAATACAGGCGGAACTATTGTTACCAATGTATATAAAATCATTGTAGCAACAAGAATGGTTGCAATTACTCTATTCTTCATCTGTTCCACCTCCAATAGAAATATGTTCTTTAATCTCTTTTCTTATGTCTTTAAGATTAAATGAGGTTTTTTCAATAATGAAATCACCTAAAACCAAAAGCTGCGGCAATATTCCCATAACCAAAACGATAGATATTACAGTGCCTCGACCGAGTGCGATTCCGATTGAGGAAATTGCAGGGTCCGAGGAAAGTAAACCTATTGCAAATCCTGCAGAAGCAAGGATTGTACCTGATGTAAATATAGTCGGAAATGCCAAATCAAGAGATTTCTTTATTGCATCAAATTTGTTCATTTCCCGACGCAGTTGTATATATCTGTTTGTTATTACAATAGCGTAATCTATATTTGCGCCCATTTGAATTGAACTTACTACCAAATAACTCATAAAGAATATGGGCTTATCCTGAATTGTAGGGAATGAAAAATTAAGCCATACGCTCCCTTGAATAACCAATATCAAAATAACCGGCAGTCCTGCTGATTGAAATGTAAAGAACAGAACTATAAGCACAAACAGGATAGACAAAATAGTTATTATCAGATTATCTCTTGCAAAAGAGACTGATAAATCATAGTCACTTGTTGAGTTTCCTGCAAGTAAAACTTGTTCTCCATAGTATTTTTGAGCCACACTTCTCACGGTTTTCAAAAACTCAAAGGTTTCATCACTTTCTTCGGGAATGTTCAAATTCATTACCAAGCGAGAGTTTGTATCGCTTTCAAGTTGTTTTTTTCCATCAATCAGACTATTGTGTAACTCATCTAAATTTTCTTGAACTTCTTTGTCAAGAGAGATATATCCATATTCTGTCATTTCATATATAAAATCAAATATATCTAATAGAGATATTTTATAATTATCAATACCGCCTATTATTTTTCCGTAGTTTTTATCTTCTGCTGCATATGCAGAATACAAAAGACGCACCAACTCTATATCAATATCTGTAAGTTCCGAAAACTCGCGCGGAGTAAGTTTATCTCCGACCAAATATCCATCAATAGCTTCAACCGACGCAAGCCCTGTTACTGAATCTACTTCGGGAAACTGTTCAAGCTCTGCTTTCAGTTTTTGCTCTTTTTCATAATTGCCGGAAGGAATTAAAACTGCAAGTACATTTGTCTGCCCGAAAGTGTCTTTTATCATATCCTTTGCAATTTGCGTTTCATTTTTCGTTATAGTAGTTAAATTAGTGTAGCTGTAAGCATATGGGCAATTATTTGAAAGGAAAAAGCCAATAACTATTAAAACGACAAAAATGCAAGGAGTAACAAATCTTGCTTTAACAACTCCGTTTGCCCACGCCGTAACTTTGGGTACAAAATTTTTGTGATGGGTTTTGTCTATAAGCTTTGAAAACGACATTAACAGCCCTGGCATAAGAGTAAATACAGTAAAAATACTGATAATAATGGCTTTGATAAGAACTATGCTCATATCAAAGCCAATCTTAAATTTCATAAAACCCATCGCTGCAAGTCCTGAAAGAGTTGTCAAGCAACTTCCGGAAATTTCAGGAATTGCTTTACATAGTGCAGTTATTACTGCGTCTCTCGGTTCTTTCTTTTCTCTTTCTTCTGTATATCTATGGCAAAGAATAATTGCATAATCTATTGCAAGAGCAAGCTGTAATACGATTGCTATTGAGTTTGAAATAAAGGAAATAGTACCAAACATAAAATTTGTTCCTTTATTAAGAATTGCCGCTGCTCCAAAGGTTAAAATCAACACGGGTATTTCCATATAAGTATGGGATGATATAAGAAGTACGGTCAAAATGATAACACAAGCTATAATCATTACAAGGTTCATTTCTTTTGCGGTTGTTTCAGCTTTGGTGTTTCCAAGCTCTGCGGAAACGTATGTATCATAGTCCGCCATTTTTTCTTCAATTTCTGATAGCGCTTTTTCACAGATTTCATCATCTGCCGTTCCGTCAAAAGTAATTGAAAATAAGGCTGATGCTTCCACATAATGATCTGCAGTATCATCGAACGCAATTTCTTTTACTCCGTCAATGTTTTTTAATTCTTCACATAATTTTTGTGCATCGGAATATGAAATATTATCTATCATAACCTCTGCTGTTGCATAGGTAATAAACTCACTTTCCATTAGAGTGAGTCCCTGCCTTGTTTCTGTTTCTTCAGATAAATAATCAGTAATATTGTTATTTACAGATACCCAATTTGTAGAAAAGAAACTAAATATAATTAGCAATATGTATATCAAGTAAAATCCCTTGCGTCTATCTACGATAAATCCAGCAATTTTTTGCAAAGGTGTTATTTTCTCGTTATATTCACTCATAAAAGGTTTTCACATCCGTTTCATTAAAGTTTTATTATCTGTTTTTAGAAATTTTCAATTTAGAAAGTGATTCGGAAGTATTTCTCAAGATATTTTAGGACGAAGATAAATATAACCATATATTTATCTTTATGTTCTTTCTATATATTCTAATGTTTGATTTTAATTCTTCATATTTTTATAAAGATATTGCTTGTATTAGTGATTTTTTCATTTTTGCAGCTACCTGAACGGAATAGCAAAAAAGAGTGCAAGCACTAAATCCGTATAATGGCAGATATAGACCGAATAAAAATATGGAATTTATCTATATTTGAGTTTTGTTATCTCTACAAAACCTACAATATATAGTTTCTAACCCCAAACCCAATATGCGGCCGATAAAAAAATATACTAATCTTATTAGCATCAAAACACACTCTTGCATTTTATGAAAATAGTTTAATCAGAACTGTAATAATGCATAGTAGAAGTAATAAAATTCCGATTACTGGATTTGGCTTTTCAATATTGTATTTGTTAGCAAATTTTGTAGCTAATAAAGCTCCTACCAGACGCATTATTATAATAACCAACCTGGGTTTCAATTTGAAATTATTCTTCCATAAAAATATGACTTACTGTTCCAACAAGGGAAAAAAAGTCATAATTAAAGTGCTTGTGCCGACAGCAACTTTTTAAATTATACCCAAGAAGTAATGTAAATACAGTGAGCATAAGCACTCCACCATCACTGCCTGTAAATTCGTACATCCAGCCTATAACCAATCCACAGACCATAGTCAAAAAAATTTCTTAAAAGATTTTGTTCTGGTATCAAAGTTCACACAATCGTATTGTACTATTCGTTGGATTAGTTAAAAATTTTACTCCCAGAGAAATAGTTGTAAACATCAAAATATATCCAAACCGCAATAAGCAAAGGCGTTATAACTGCCGCTCAAGGAAGCCCTATAAAGCTTGTTACCCCCTGAACCAATATAATAAAATAAGACACTTAATTTTCATTTCCTTTGCGTGGGAGCCCTTTTAACAGATAATTGTTTGCCCCGATTTTGAATTTTAGGTACAATTCATCGCTTCTAATATACCCTGTTGCAACATAAGAAATCTCTTTTATAAGCGTTACAATTTTCCCCTGTAAACGACAGCTTCCATCGGTGTTAATATTTCCATATACCGGCTCTGTATGCTTCAATAAATTCAAAATCCCCTCAATTTTATTTCCTTGTACAAGTATTTGCATCTTCCCTTTTCTTTTTCCGAGTTCTGTGTCAAGCACGACATTATAATCGTATTTTTTCATATCCGTTTATCCTTTCATCATGTGGATAACTAATTATATAAGATTTTATAAAATAACAAAATGGTCAATTATATAGATTTTGTGTAAAAAACGGACAAATAAGTATAAATTGATGGTCAAATGGCCGTAATTGTCCGTTGAATTTTTTGGTAGACAAGTGTATAATAAAAGTAAAAAGGAGAGATTTATGAAACACGAAATAACAAGTATGAATACAAAAAAAACATTGTCAGCTTCTTTAAAAAAAATTATGGAATATAAAAAGTTGTCGAAAATCAGCGTTAGTGAAATTATTGCTGATTGCGGATTAAACAGAAAAACTTTTTATTATCATTTTCAGGACATATATGCACTACTTAAATGGACTCTTGAACAGGAAACAATTGAAGTTCTTAAAAATTTTGATTTGCTTCTCAATACTGAAGAAGCCATAGTTTTTGTAATTGATTATGTTGATAATAACAGACATATTTTAAACTGTGCGTATGATTCTATGGGCAGAGATGAGATGAAACGCTTTTTTTATGCGGATTTTCACGATGTTATACTTTCTGTAATTGAGAGATTGGAAAAAGAGAAAAACATAAACATAAATGAAAATTTCAAAAAATATATGACTACTTTTTATACAGAAGCGTTGGCCGGAGTTTTGATAGACTATTTTCAGCATAAAGAAACTCACAACCGAGATGAACTGACAAAATACATAGCATTTCTTTTGAAAAAAACAATAGCAAGTATAATCGACTCCTATGAAGAGATAGTGTAATTTAATCTTTATTCACTAATTGCTTTATCACAGGCTTATATTTTTAAATTTGTTAAGGAATATAAATTTAAGTGGGCAGCACTTCGTTATGAAGTGTTGTCTTTTTCGTTATTTAAAATTTACAGTTAGAGCAATTTTTAGCTTTTTGTAAGCGAAAAATATTTTCTTTGCGCTGGTTTTTATTATGAGGTTAATATTTAAAAATTAGCTTACGTCTCTTTAAATTAGTATTTGCATATTGTTATTCTCGTTACAATATGAATATATTTTATTTAGTAAAGTCATTGACATTTTTATTTTTGTGTAATATAATAATATATAGATAAACTTCTATGTGAGGTGAATTTCTTGAGTAATGATTATGCAAAAACCGCTCAAATTTTTAAAGCGTTTTGTGATGAAAATCGTATAAAAATACTTGCTATGCTGCAATCCGGCGAAAAATGCGCATGTAAGCTTCTTGATGAACTAAATGTTACACAACCTACACTGTCACATCATATGAAAATATTATGTGATTCTGGTATTGTAGTGGGACGAAAAGAAGGCAAGTGGATGCACTATTCCATCTCAGCAGAAGGAGCAAAAGTAGCTCAGGAGTGTTTAAATAAACTATTATTTTTAGATTGTAAAGATGAAAACAAGTCGTGTTGTAAAAAGTAGAAATTTTTTTACACACGGCTATAATTTAAAAGTATAAATAGATATATTTCAATATATCTATGATTAAAGGAGATTTTTATGGAAATATTAAAAATGATTTGGGATTTTTTCCAATATGA
>CALXUL010000141.1 GCA_944391635.1 uncultured Clostridia bacterium
TCTATTTGAAGTAATATAGGTGCATAACCTCTTTGAAATCTGCCTTTATTTTTAATGACCTTATTCATATCATCAGTATTATATTGTTTTATCCGCTCCACACTGTTTTGGAAGTCTGTTAAATCCAGCTCTAAAAAATCAGTTAAAAGAGTACCTATTTCAAACGCCTCGTTGTCGATAGGTAAATATATAGATTTTTCGTCTATTGTTATATATTTGCTTTTATCCATTTTCTTGCCCCTTTGTAGTTAATACCTAATTTGATAAAAGTATTATATATTATCTTGACAAGTTTGTCAATAGGTGGTATAATAAATATATAATATATAACAAACAATATATATTACCTATTACAAGAAAGGAGAAAATGCAATGAAAAGAACACTAAAAAAGAAAGTCACGTCTTTTGACAATCTGCCGTTAGTTATGACCGTTAGCGATGTTCAATGTGCGTTGCGTGTATCAAAACCAAACGCATATAAAATAATGGCTTCTGCCGACTTTCCGAAAATGAAAATCGGTAAGCGTGTACTGGTGGAAAAAGACGCATTTAAAAAGTGGCTTGCCAACATAGCAAACTAAAAGAATTTATTGTAGAAAAAATTGTTGAATTTAAGGAAGTGGTTATCGTGGCAAAGAAAAGAGCAAACGGCGAGGGTAGTATCAGACAGAGAAAAGACGGACGCTGGGAGGGACTTTACACCGTCAATTATAAGCGCAAAAGTGTATATGGAAAAACTAAAGAAGAGGTAAGAAAAAAGCTGAATAAGATAGAAAATGAAATTGACAGCGGTGTATATGTAGAAAACACTAATATTTCTTTTGGTTCTTGGCTTGATGAATGGCTTGAAGTGTACGCAAAACCTACTGTTAAACTTTCTACTTATGGCAGTTATGAGGGGTATATAAGAAATCATATTAAACCTGAAATCGGTAAAGTCAAATTAAAAGACCTCAGAGCAGATGTACTGCAAAAATTCATCAACAAAAAACTTATAGACGGCAGATGTGATAAGGTTAAGGACGAAAAGACCAATAAACTTGTTAATAAAAAAGGCGGTCTTTCCGAAAAGACTATTAAAAATATGTATAATATGATACATTCAGCATTAAAACAAGCATATAAAAACGGTCTTGTATATCAAAATGTCAGTGAGCTTATCACTCTGCCCAAACAAAAAAGAAATGAAATGTGTGTATTGTCTCTGTACGAACAAAAAGCGTTACAAGAAGCGGTACAAGATGAAAGGCTTGGTATAGGTATTTTACTTAGTCTTTTTACAGGTGTCCGTCTCGGAGAACTTTTAGGATTAAAATTTGAAGATATAGACCTTGAAGCTAAAACAATTATTATCCGCAGAACACTTAACCGTCTAAAGATATTTGACAATCCCGATAAAAAGACGGACATAGTAATCGGAGAACCGAAAACAGATAGAGCAAAAAGGACTATACCGCTTCAAGATTTTTTAATACCATTGTTAAAACAACATCATGTCAATATCATACGTGAAAAACTTTTAGTAGGAAATCTGTATAATGATGAGGGTTTTGTTATCTGCAATGAGTTTGGTAAATATCTTGAACCCCGTACTTATCAAGATTTTTACAAAAAAATGTTAAAAAAAGCGGATATACCAAATACAAACTTTCATACGCTCCGTCATACCTTTGCCACAAGAGCTTTAGAAAATGGTTTTGACGTAAAGGTTTTAGCAGATATTTTAGGACACGCAGACGCAAGCACAACGTTAAATAAATATGCTCACGCACTGCCTGACCATAAGAAAACATCTATGGAAAAATTAAGCTGTTTGTATGTATCATAAGGGGGTATGTATAATGGATAACTTTACAAAAGGCATTTTAGATTTTTTTGCCGAAACAGAATTGAATATATTGAAAGAGTATAAAAACGGCAATAAAGAGTATCAGCGGTTGTGTGATGAAAATATACATAACAGTATTAAAATGAAAGATATATGCCAAAAACTAAACAATAAAGATATTAGACTGTTAGAAACGTGGAAAAATACAGTGTACAGACTTGCCGATATGGAAAAAGACATTTTATATTTGCAGGGGTATAAAGACTGTATTAAACTACTGCAATTTATCAATTTAATATGACCTTACCGAATACCGCTCCGCTGGGCGGTATTTTTACGTTTTTGTGGTCGGTTGTGGTCAAAATTGTGGTCAAGATACCATTTTATCATAACTATAATATATGTAAAAATCCCACAAACCGCATGGTTGTGGGATTTTCTAATGGTTGCGGAGGCAGGATTTGAACCTACGACCTTCGGGTTATGAGCCCGACGAGCTACCAACTGCTCCACCCCGCGACATCTATTTTATTACTACCTGTCTATTATAGCATATTTAGATATTATTGTCAAGCATTTTTTAATAATAAAAAAGTATGTACTAAAAAATAAAGAGGGCATTGGTCATATGCCCTCTTATTTGAAAGCTTATTTTATCATGCTTGCAACTTCATCTGCGAAATTGTCCTGTTTCTTTTCAAGACCCTCGCCCTTTTCAAAGCGTGCATATTCAGCAACTTTAATAGTTCCGCCGAGTTTCTTTGCGGTTTCAGCAATATACTTTGAAACGCTCATATCTGAATCTTTAATAAATTCCTGTTCAACAAGACAAACTTCTTTATAGAACTTATTGATACGTCCGAGTACCATCTTTTCAACTATATTTGCAGGTTTGCCTTCATTTAATGCTTGTACAGAAAGAATTTCTTTTTCTTTTTCAACAACCTCAGTCGGAACAGCGTCCTTATCAAGATACTGTGCGCCTGCAGCAGCTATCTGCATTGCAATATCCTTTGCAAAATCAGCAAAACCATCCTTATCAGCGCAATCTGTATCAAACTTAACAAGTACGCCTATTCTTCCGCCGCCATGGATATATGAACATATAACACCCTCAAAACGTACAAAACGTCTGATATTCATGTTTTCGCCTATTTTAGCGATTTTAGCTGTTAATTCTTCACCAACAGTTGTGTCGGAGCCTGACATTTTTAACTCTTTAAGTGCTTCAACATCAGCAGGATTATTTTCTGCAACAGTCTTTGCTACATTATCAACAAATGTAAGGAATTCATCATTTTTAGCAACGAAATCGGTTTCGGAGTTGACTTCAACCAATACTCCTACATTGCCGTCAACATATGCTTTTACAATACCTTCAGAAGCAATTCTTCCGGCTTTTTTAGCAGCTGTTGCAAGTCCCTTTTCTCTCAAAAGTTCAACAGCCTTTTCTTTATCTCCGCCAGCTTCGGTAAGAGCCTTTTTACAATCCATCATACCGCAGCCGGTCATTTCTCTTAATTCTTTAACATCTTGCGCAGTAAATGCCATACTATAAGTCCTCCTTGCTAAATATTAGTCCTCTTGTGCATCTTCAAGCTCATCAGCCTCAGCTGATTCTGCCTCTATTTCTGCCATATCAGAACCCTGACGGCCTTCGATAATTGCATTTGCCATTGTTGACGCAATCAGTTTAACAGCACGGATTGCATCATCATTACCCGGGATTACATAATCTACTTCATCCGGGTCACAGTTTGTATCAACGATTGCAACAACAGGAATACCGAGTTTCTTTGCTTCGGAAATAGCAATTTTTTCTTTTCTCGGGTCTACAACAAACAATGCACCGGGAAGAGTCTTCATATCCTTGATACCGCCAAGATACTTTTCAAGCTTATCTCTTTGAGCCTTAAGCTTAATAACTTCTTTTTTAGGAAGCAAATCAAATGTTCCTTCCTCTTCCATCTTGTTAATCTGAGCCAGACGCTCAATTCTCTTCTGGATGGTTTTAAAGTTGGTAAGCATACCGCCGAGCCATCTTGCATTTACAAAATACATTCCAACTCTTTCTGCTTCCTCTTTGATAGAATCCTGAGCCTGCTTTTTTGTGCCTACAAAAAGAATACTTTTGCCCTCAGCAGCAATATCCTTTACAAAATAGTAAGCTTCCTCAACTTTTTTTACAGTCTTCTGAAGGTCGATAATGTAGATACCGTTTCTTTCGGTGAAGATGTATTCCGCCATTTTAGGATTCCATCTTCTTGTCTGATGACCGAAGTGAACACCTGCTTCAAGAAGCTGTTTCATAGAAATTACGTTTGACATTTTATTATCCTCCTTGTTTTTTAAATTCCTCCACCCGGTTCATTCGTAATCCGGAACCATTTTACAGGCAACGCCGGAAACAATCCCCAGAGTGTGTGTAATGTCATACTTTGTTATAATAGCACATTTGGGACTATTTTTCAAGAGCTTTTCAAAAAAAAAAATCAAATATTTCTTACTTAAATTATAATATAACTTTACCACGGAAAGCATTTTGGAATACTAAGCCGCTAATTTTATGTTTTTTTTACTTATATTGCCTAAAGAGCCAATAATTTTATCGGTAATATCAAGGCTTGTCAATTTTTTGTCGAATTTGCACCTTGATTTAAAGCATAAAAAATAGTATAATAAAATGAAGGTTTGCGTATTTTTTTATATACGCATATCAACACATATTTGCAGTATTTTTAACGGGAAGGTTTACTTATACGGAGGCAAATTTATGCTAAAAATGGGTATTGATGTTGGCTCAACCACAGTTAAAGCGGTTGTGCTTGAAAATGATAAAATTATATATTCCGACTATATGCGGCATTATTCAGACATAAAGAGCACAGTTAGAAAGCTTTTGTCAGATATAAAAGAAAAAGTTGGAGATAAACAAGCTCATATTTTCCTTACCGGGTCGGGCGGACTTTTGATAGCCAAGCTGTTAAATCTTGGATTTGTGCAGGAAGTTATTGCGACTAAACAGGCAGTAAGCGAACTTTTGCCTGATACTGATGTCGTGATAGAGCTTGGCGGTGAGGATGCGAAAATTTTGTATCTTACCAATGGTCTTGAGCAGCGAATGAACGGTACATGTGCAGGCGGTACTGGTTCGTTTATTGACCAGATGGCAGGGCTTATGAAAACCGATGCGGCAGGTCTTAATGATTTGGCAAAAAAGCATACTACTATATATCCTATTGCAGCCAGATGCGGAGTTTTTGCAAAATCAGACGTGCAGCCGCTTTTAAATGAAGGTGCAGCGCGTGAGGATATTGCCGCATCAATTTTTCAAGCGGTGGTAACACAAACTATAAGTGGTCTTTCGCAGGGGCGACCAATTGGCGGAAATATTGTATTTCTGGGCGGACCGTTATATTTTTTGAGCGAACTCAGGGTAAGATTTGAAGAAACGCTTAAAAACAGGGCAAAAAAGTTTACGTCGCCTGAAAATGCACAGCTTTTTGTTGCGCTTGGTGCTGCTATGACAAAACAGAATACATCACCTGAACAAATCGGCGAACTGATAGATAGACTGGATAACAGCCCGGCGGCGGAAAGCGAAATCACGCGTATGCGGGCGTTGTTTGAAAACGATGAGGAATACGCTGAATTTAACAGCCGCCACAGCCGTGATACCGCTGTTCGTGCAAGTCTTTCAGATGTTTCCGGAAGAGTATTTTTGGGTATGGATATTGGGTCTACTACCATAAAAGCTGTGCTGATTGATGAAAATGGCAAAATACTATATGATTTTTATTCAAAAAATGATGCAAGCCCTATTACTATGGGTGTGCGTATACTTAAGGATATATATAAGAAGCTTCCGGATTCGGCACATATAGCAGGAGCCTGCGCTACCGGTTACGGCGAAAAGCTCATGATGGCTGCGCTTCGTATCCCGGAGGGCGAAATAGAAACAATAGCGCATTATAAGGCTGCTGAATTTTTCCTGCCCGGTGTTGATTTTATAATTGACATAGGCGGTCAGGATATGAAGTGTATGAAAATTAAAAACGGCGTTATTGATTCAATAATGTTAAATGAGGCGTGTTCTTCTGGCTGCGGAAGCTTTATTCAAACCTTTGCAGAATCTCTCGGTTACGAAACGGCGGACTTTGCTAAAGAGGCGCTTCTTGCTAAAAATCCGGTGGATTTAGGTACACGCTGTACGGTGTTTATGAATTCGCGTGTAAAGCAGGCACAGAAAGAAGGCGCAACGGTAGGCGATATTTCTGCCGGGCTATCCTATTCGGTTGTAAGGAACGCATTATATAAAGTTATAAAGCTGCGTGATCCCGAACTTATGGGTGAAAAAATTGTTGTACAGGGCGGCACATTTAATAATAATGCCATTTTGAGGGCATTTGAGCTGGTATCGGGGAAAAATGTGGTTCGGCCTGATATTGCAGGAATAATGGGCGCGTTCGGCGCGGCACTTATCGCAAAAGAGCGTGCAGGTGAAACCGGCAGCAGATGCGGTATAATTTCCGCCGAAGAGCTGGAAACATTTTCGTATACAGGAAGGATTATACGTTGTAACGGCTGCGCGAATCATTGTAGGCTTACCGTCACAAAATTTGCTGATGGCAGAAGTTTTATCTCGGGTAACCGCTGTGAAAAGGGCGCAGGGCTTGCGAAAGAGACAAATGATTTGCCTAATCTTTATAAATATAAGTATGACCGGCTGTTTTGTTATACGCCGATTGCCCCCGATAAAGCGCCGCGCGGTGTGATGGGTCTGCCACGTGTGCTTAATATGTATGAGAATTATCCTTTGTGGTTTACGTTCTTTACAAAGCTCGGATTCTCGGTACAGCTTTCACCGGAAAGCTCACATGTCATTTATGAAAAAGGGATTGACTCTATTCCGTCGGAATCTGCCTGCTACCCTGCCAAAATAGTGCACGGGCATGTTCAGAGCCTTGTTGACAGCGGGATAAAAAATATTTTTTATCCTTGTGTACCGTTTGAACAAATGGAATACAAGGATGCGGGTAATCACTATAACTGCCCTATTGTAACCTCTTACCCTGAGGTTATATATAATAACATGGATAGTGTGCGCGGTGAAGATATGCACTTTTTATATCCATTTATAAATCTTGACGATAAGACATCTGCAAAAAAGCAGCTCTTTAAGGCATTATCAGTATTCGGAATACCTAAAAAGGAAATTGACCAGGCAGCAGATGAGGCATTTGAAGAGCTTGCAAAGTTTAAAAGCGATATTCGCAAAAAAGGAGAGGAAACGCTCGTATATCTTGAGGATAATGATTTGCGCGCAATAGTGCTTGCAGGAAGACCTTACCATATAGATCCCGAGATAAACCACGGAATACCTGAGATGATTACTTCACTTGGTTTTGCAGTTCTTACCGAGGATAGTATTGCTCATCTGGGACATCTTGAACGCGATATACGTGTTGTCGATCAGTGGGCATACCATACCCGCCTTTATGAGGCTGCGGCGGAAGTGATAAAGAATGAGCGTATAGAACTTATTCAGCTTAACTCATTTGGCTGCGGGCTTGATGCTGTGACAACTGACCAGGTTCAGGAAATATTGCAGTCACATGAGCGCATATATACCACACTTAAAATAGATGAGGTATCAAATCTCGGTACTGCGAGAATTAGGGTAAGGTCGCTGAAGGCAGCAGTGAATGAACGGGCAGAAAATGCTTTTTCGCCGCAGGAAATTGAGCCGTACACGATACAAAGAGTCCCGTTTACGCTTGAGGAGAAAAAACGTCATACTATTGTATTCCCGCAAATGAGTCCGGTACATTTTAGGCTTTTTGAGGCGGTATTAAACGCTAACGGATATAATGCAATTGTACTTGACAGTGTGTCGCCGGAGGATGTTGAGGCGGGTTTAAAGAGTGTTAATAATGATGCTTGTTATCCGTCAATTCTGGTTACGGGGCAATTGATAAATGCCTTTAAATCCGGTAAATGCGATCCCGACTGTACATCGCTTATGATATCTCAAACGGGCGGCGGATGTCGTGCTACAAACTATATTGCATTTATCAGAAAAGCATTAAAGGAAGCAGGATATCCGCAGGTGCCGGTAGTAAGCATAAACCTTTCGGGGCTTGAGGGTAACCCGGGCTTTAAACTTACTCCGCTGCTGCTTAATGACCTTGCAAAAGCATGTGTATTTGGAGATTTGCTTATGACGCTTTTGCTTGCCACTCGTCCATATGAACTTGAAAAGGGAAGGACGGATAGGGTTTACCGCACGCTTTTAGCTGAACTTTATGAAAACTTTGTGGCAGGGCGCCGGTCAAAACTCAAAATGTCGGCAACGGTTCGGCATATTATGAATGCATTTCTTTCTATACCTACCGATGATGGAGCAATCAAGCCTAAAGTAGGTGTTGTAGGAGAAATACTTGTAAAATTTCATCCGGGAGCCAATAATAACATTATAGACGTCATCGAATCGGAAGGTGCGGAAGCAGTAATGCCGGGCTTGCTTGATTTTATGCTTTATTGCCTTTATAACAGTAATTTTAAACATAAAAATCTTGGTACAAGTGCAGCTGTGGCAGCAATGTGCAACACGGGTATATGGGTGATTGAGCGATACCGTAAGGCAATGAAAAAGGCTCTTTTGGCAACAAAATATAAAGATCGTGCACCGGAATATATAAGTGAGATTGCAGAGGGCGCGCATACTGTACTTCAGCTTGGTCATGCAACAGGCGAAGGATGGTTTTTGACCGGTGAGATGATTGAACTTATTAAAAAGGGTGTGCCTAATATAGTCTGCGTTCAGCCGTTTGCCTGTCTGCCTAATCATGTGACGGGTAAAGGTATGATTAAGGAACTGCGGCGGCAGTATCCTGAATCAAATATAGTTGCGGTTGATTATGACCCGGGAGCAAGCGAGGTTAATCAGCTTAATAGAATTAAGCTGATGATAGCGGTAGCGTTTGAGAATTTGAATAAAGAAATGGAAGAAAAGGAAGCTGCAGCACGTGGCCGTACGGTAACGAAAAAGAAAAAACAGATACTCGAAAAGGCTTAATCATAGTTATGCGCGGGCAGCAATTATGCTGCCCGCGCGCCGAGTATTCTGCAAATGATTATATATAAAATGATATTTTTTCATATAAATGGTTGACAACAGGAGTTTGATGTAGTATAATAATTTCTGTCGGTTTTATAGATATCGGGATGTGGCTCAGTTTGGTAGAGCACTACGTTCGGGACGTAGGGGCCGCAGGTTCAAATCCTGTCATCCCGACCATACCGAGTGTTCTTACAGGACTTAAGGGGTTCTGTATAGCACTCGGTTTTTTTATTTGCTTTTCAGCTTGCACAGGCGGCATAGTGAAC
>CALXUL010000142.1 GCA_944391635.1 uncultured Clostridia bacterium
GGCTTGATGCGTATTCAGATGTTGCATTATCAAGCTTTTGCTTGTCGGAATAGCTCATAAATCCGTTTGCATTCACGCTCGCATTTTGATGTGTACCGCCCAAAATATGCTTACTGCAATCGGCAAGCGTGACAGGCGGATTTGCCTGCCACGAATTTTGCCCTGTGATTGCTTTTATCCTGTTTGCAAGCCAGCCGAGAACAGCCGACAGCTTGCCCTTTACAGCCGCACTGTCGGGTTCATTTGCGGCATAAACGCTCGGTGTCAGCAGTTCATCAATGGCATCAAAGTTTTCGTTGATTACCGCAATGTCAGCATTATCGGAATACAGTGGTTTCTTTAATTTATGATTTGCAGTTTCCTTTGGCATAACATCACCCCTTGAACCATATTAAGACTTTATCGTCTGCCACTCTTTTTAGAACGGTATATCCGTTTTCTATGGATTTCACAGCTTTTCCGTTTGCTCCGCAACGGCATATATCACCGCTTTGGAGTGTTCCGTCATCGTAGACGATAAGCTTTCCTAAGACTCCGACGGCCGCCCATTCCGGCCTGTCCTTTCTCGGAATGTATTCTTGCTCAGCGTTCCATTCAGGATTTAACAGCGGCTGCGTTTCTGTGTGTTCTTCAATGACTATAGTTCCCTCCTCATCCTTTTCAGCCGGAATAGTAACCTCATGATACTGTATTCTTCCAAAATCATCGGTTACATATTTCCCCTGCCAGTGCATCTCACCGCTGTCACCGATGATTGCCGGAGCTGCGGAAACAACACCAAGCGGTGTATCAAAATCCTCGCACAATACAATTTTGCCGTTTTTAAGCTTTACAAAGTATCCTGTTCTGTCCTCGTTGTCGGGATTTCCGTCCTTCCATTCAAAATACTCCGCATAGTCGGCACAGGGCGATGTGTATTCCTTATCGGCATGAACACTGCCGGCAGATAAAACCTTGAATGCCAGTCCCGGAGTATACAAAGATGTACCGTTTGCCAGAAATAAGCCATTGCTTGAATCTGTCAATCCGTATTTTCCGAATATAACAGAATCATCATGTACAGCACAAGTATATTCACCAAAAGCAAAGGACATTTTTTCTGTGGCAATACAATGTCTTCCACCCACAAAATTTGATTGACCAAATGATGTTGATGTATCAATAACAAACATATTTTTATCCGGTGGTAAAGTAAGTGTACTATTTCCAAAACTTGCATTAGTAAGATATATAGTTGTCCCTGATATTGAACTCACCATTGCCGTATAATATATAGCACCACCGCTATTATTTATAGCTCTCAAAATAATATACTTTCCGGTAATTTCGCTTACATTCTGTTCTGCTTCTATTTTAACTGTTTTTGCAGTCGTATCAATAGATACACATTTTATTGCTCTTCCAAATATTCTTGTAGCCTGTCCCGATGCCAAAGAATATGGATTATAGCACGTTGAAGTATTAAACCCCGCTCCTGATTCTGCCTCAACTTTACTTCTATTGGCAGCAAATGCATAATTTTTATCTGCAGTACCATTATTTAACGCAGCGGTATATTTTCCATTTGCAAAAGAATTATTTGCTGCAAATGACAGTTCTTCTTTTGCTCTTCCGTTATTAACAGACATACTATTCTTGCCCGTTGAGATATATCCCATAGTAATACAACCATCATCACTATTATTTTTACAATTATCATTTAACACATAAAACCCATAAATACTTGTTAAAACAAATACCGTATGAATCTCATCAGGCGGCTCATTTGATACTTCCAAATCTGCTAATTCCAAATAGCCTTCACTTATATTTATATCACTGATTTCTACAACCTGTGTCTTTATTTCTGCCTCAAGATAATCGCTCCAATCTGAAGTTGACCACACATTGTTTGCTTTGAAAACAACTTTGTCACCCACGCTATATGGGAAAATTTCATTAGGATTAGCATAAAATATAATTCTTTTAGTGTTAATATCAAAGCTGTCTATTGATATATTTGTAGACTTTGCTATAATATGTGAGCTTTTAAAAAGAGTATGATTATCACCTAAAACTATATTATTTGAACCGACAATAAAGTTATTATGTCCGTATACCATATTATTTTTACCAATAATAACATTATTCTCTCCATCAACGTAAACCTGTTTCCAAGAAATCCCTTCTTTGCCCACAGTACCGGTTTCATAGACTTCGTTTAAGGCTTCAACAATAGTTTTTGCAACGGTTCTTAACTTCTTCACATCACCAACATCGGCGTAGGTCGCAAGCCCTATATCGTTAGGATGTATTTCTGCCATTTTATATCATCTCCTTTTCTAATTCCGTTTTGTTCTTCTTTATATTGATTTTTTTAATTGCTTGTTTTTCACTTCTATCTATTCAAGTTTTCCTTGCATATGCTTTATCTTCGTTCCATATCACTATTGCATTCCCTTCACCGCCGGGACAGTAATATGGAACCTCATCAACTATGTTTATATTATCTGACAACGAAAAAGTCAGTAACCTTTCCCATGTATAGCTTTTTGTTTCCTGCCAGTCAGCAAGTGCAAGAACATCCTGCCAAAGCCTATATGTGAAAATGTATTCCACAGCCAAATGTGCCGGCTTTATTTCATCAACCATTGCCTGAATATCGGTAATGTTATACGGAACACCGGTT
>CALXUL010000143.1 GCA_944391635.1 uncultured Clostridia bacterium
ATCTCGACAATCTTCTCAGCAGACTGATCGAGTACTGCATGGTCATAAGCCTTCAGCTTGATTCTGATTTTCTTGTTTGCTGCCATGATTTTCCCTCCTGTAAAATGATTATATAGACCGTGACACCCCGGTTTGCACGACAGCTCCGGTGTACCAACACCTCCGGGTGTTTCCTATCTCACCCAAAATAAAACCCAGACTGCATTTCTGCATCCGGGTAGTCAAAACCGCACCTCGCACAACACCGCAAAATACGCGCAAATACGCTTTTTGGCGCAAAAGTTACCTTCTGCATCCTAACTGCACATAAATACACGGTATATACAACGTACGTGACCTGCCGCCCGGTTTCATGAATCGGACATTCTCCACGGAAAAACCGTACTCCCTGGTACGCAACCTCCCGCTTCATCGTTTGTCAGGTGTCACAACATTACCATTATACAGGATATTTCAAGCTTTTTCAAGCTTTTTACAAAAAAACCTGATAAAAAAATTCTACAAACTTATAGAAATTTTATTATGCATTTTGTGCAGTATGACGAATGATGTTTTAGTGCAAACTATATTTATTTTGCTTCTCCTACTTTAAAATATACCTCACTGCCATGCCGCGAAAAATTTAGTTGATAATCTATCTTCGTTCCATCCTCTTTATAAAGGTCTGCAACTACACTGCCGTTACCAAGATAAGTCAGGGTACTTGCTGAAAAAGTCAAATCCTCAACAACGCAGGTCTGGCATAAACCGTCACGGTCAACAAAAACAAAAGTCACCTCATTATCGCCGCCGCATAACACCACTCCTGCCAAATCATATGCAGCATCCTCCGCAGCCGTACAAGCCACTATGGGACTATCATTATAAACACTGCTTTTTGTAAATGCAGAAATGATTTTTTCTTCACTCCAAACCTCATCCTCTTCCGGTACATTTTGCACATCAGAAACAGACGCCTCAGCCTCGCTGTCTGTATGAGCATTTTCTCCGGCATCTGAAGAACATCCGCAAATCATAGCCGCTATCGCAAGCGCTGATAACATAATGCTTATTTTCTTCATCCCCACAAGTCCTTTCGTTAATAGTTATTTTCTAAAACATATTTTATAACATAACCATCACGGACACTGCAATCCTTCACAAGAACTGTATCAACTCCAACATAATCTGCAATCGCACTAATAATTATCGCCCCAACTATAACCGTATCAAAACGCTTACGCGTAACCGCCTTTAAAAACGGCACCGCTCCGGCAGTGTAGGCAAAATTAATAAACCCTTCCAATTCCTCTCGGCTTATTCGGTCAGGCGTTCTGTCAGCATGAAGCACGCGCTTAAGCATCAAAATCGCACGAGCCGTACCGCCGAAAGCAAATAACGTCCTTGCCCCGGCAGTATCAAAACCTTCAATATGCCTAATAACATAATCGTATATTTTATCCTTTTCATCTTTGTTAGGCAAAACACCGCCCACAAACCTGCGTTTTATCCTTGCGCTTCCCATATCATAAGAAACAGCCGATAAAAGCCCTTCTTCAGAAAAAGACATCATTTGACAGCTTCCGCCGCCAAGATCAATACCTACTCCGCGCACTGCTCCCGTTTCCCTGCGCAGACCCAGATAATCACATTTGCTTTCCTCTTCACCGGTTAAAACGTTTATCTTAATACCGTTTTTCTGGGCAATATATTCTATGACCTCTTGCTTATTTGCAAGGTCACGAAATGCGCTGGTCGCAAATGCATGATAATCACAGTTATAATCACGCACCGTTTCCATAAGGCTTTTTATAGTTTCTGACAGTTCGTTTTGTCCTTGCGCGCTGAGATTTCCCCCGGAAGTTTTCGCAAATATCATAGATGCCACACCCTTGTTATATAACATCACCATTCTCTCCCCAATGGTTTCGTATACTACGGCTCGTATGGTGTTCGAGCCGATATCAAGGATGCATACATTCATCTGCGTTTTTCCAATTCTTCAAAAACGTCCTGCCAGCCCATACCGTTATCAACAAGCATAACCGTCATATGGTATAGCAAATCCGCCGATTCATACGCAATTTCGCTTTTGTCGCGGTTCTTGCCTGCAATAACTACCTCGCAAGCCTCTTCACCGACTTTCTTTAATATCTTGTTCTCTCCTTTATTAAACAGGTAATTTGTGTAGCTTCCTTCCTTAGGATTTTTAAGTCTGTCTTCTGCCACAGCCTGAAGTCTCGGCAAAATATCTGCGCCGCTTTCTTTTGGGCGGTCAAAGACCTCCTTGCCGTCTGTACGGCGGTAAAAACAGCTCTCCTCACCGGTATGGCAAGCAGGACCGTCCGGTTTTACCGTAAGGAGCAGGCAATCTCCGTCACAATCAACGTCAACCGCCTCAACATTCATAAAATTACCGCTCGTTTCGCCTTTAGTCCAGAGCTTTGCACGACTCCTCGAATAGAATACCGCTTTTTTCTCCCGGAATGTCATTTCAACGCTTTCCCGGTTCATATACGCAACCATAAGCACACGCTTGGTACACGCATCCTGCACAACAGCAGGAATAAGACCGTTCTTGTCAAATTTTAAGATACTGAATAAATCCTCCATAGCCGCCTCCTTAATTTATCTTGATAAAGCCAGCGCATCTGCAAGCTTTACATTTCCCGTATATAATGCTTTTCCTACAATTACACCTTCAACACCCGTCGGGATAAGTGCTTCAATATGACTGATATTTCCCACACCGCCCGATGCTATTACATCAGCCGAAACTGCCTCTGCCATCTTCTGACTTGCCGCAGTATTGGGTCCTGCCAAAGTTCCATCGGTAGAAATATCAGTATATATAAATGTAGAAACACCTATTTCTTCCATTTTCTTTGCAAGCTCCACCGCGCCTATCGACGATACCTCTTCCCAGCCGGATACCGCGGCAAAGCCATCTTTCGCATCAATTCCTACCGCTATTCTTTCATGATATTTATCAACAGCACGGCGGACAAAATCCATATCCTTAACTGCCGCTGTACCTATTATTACCCTCTGTACGCCTATCTTAAACTTGTTTTCAATATCCTCCATCGAGCGTATACCGCCGCCGACCTGAACAGGAATATCCACCGCAGAACAAATCCGCTTTATAACTTCGTCATTTATGCCGCTGCCGCTTTTTGCTCCGTCAAGGTCTACCGCATGTATATATTCTCCGCCCTCACGCGCCCAGCGCACTGCCATTTCAGCCGGATCATCCGCAAAAACCGTCACTTCATTAAAATCGCCCTTAAATAGCCTGACACATTGTCCGCCCTTTATATCAATTGCCGGGTATATCCTCATCCGTTACCTATCCTTTCCCTGATTCCTTCCACTATCGACATAATACGTTCAGTATACATCTTCATGCTGACCCTGTTTACAACGAACCACGCGGAAAGCGGGCAAATATCATATAAAACCTCAAGCCCGTTTTCTTCAAGCGTTTTTCCGCTCTCTACTATATCTACAATAACATCTGCCAAGCCTACCAGCGGCGCAAGCTCTACCGATCCGTTCAGTTTAATAATCTCAATCGTCTGTCCCTTTTCGTCCCTGAAAAATGACTCTGCAATATGCGGATACTTAGACGCAACCTTTAAATTATTCACGCCGAACATCTTTGTACGCATATTCGCTTTTCCGCACACAGCCATTTTACATTTGCCGAAACCAAGATTTATCATCTCATAAAGATTACGCCCTTCCTCAAGAAGCGTATCCTTGCCGACAATTCCTATATCCGCCGCGCCGTATTCCACATATGTGGGAACGTCCGACGCCTTTACAAGAATAAATTTTACAGCATTTTTTTCATCAGTAAATATCAGCTTTCTTGTCTTCTGCTTCATTTCAGAACAATCAAGCCCCATATCTATAAACATATCAATCGCCAACTCAGCAAGCCTGCCCTTTGCAAGAGCGATCGTCAGATACTTCATAATTAATATACTCCTCCTGCCAATTAATGCTCATGTCCGCAAGTATGTTCCCCGCAGCCGCACTCTTCTTCTTCATAATATCCCAAAAAATCCGCTACAGTCGTTTCGGTTATTTCACCCTTTGCAAAATCCTTAATTTGAAGTTTTCCGTCGGCATATACGCGCATCATACACCCGGCGCCAATTCTTTGGCAATAGCTTTCACACTCAGCATAGTCGCCCGAACCAAGATACCCTTCAACAAGACACCCGTTCACACGCAGGCTATATGCAAGGTCATATGCCAAGCCTTCTGCATTATGTTCTGCAAACACTACGCTCGGCGCGGTTTGATGTACCAAATCTTCATCCTTTGACGAAAGCGCCGACATAATACGATTTATCCCGAACGCTGCGCCTACCGCTCCGGCTTTCACTCCAAAATTACCTACAAGATTATCATACCTGCCTCCCGCACATACCGGGAATCCCACACCATGGGTATAACACTTGAAAATCGAGCCGGTATAATAGTCTATGCTTTGCAACATTCCTAAATCTATCGCAATATACTTCTCAAACCCATAAAGCACAAGCAATTCAAAAATTCTTCTTATATTATTAAGCGCAGCTGCCGATACCGGGTTCAAACCCTCAACATCAGCCTCATCCAATACCTCCGCGCCGCCAAACATAGACGGCAGACGGCATATCAGTTCCTTAATACTGTCTTTAGCATCAAGGTCAGCAACCAGCGCACGTATACCCAAAGAATCTTTAGCGTCAATTCTCTCTCTTAACCTTTCAACTTCCTCTGCCTTTATTCCTGCCTGTTCAACAAGCCCGTTAAAAAACGCAACCTGACCTATCTGTACCGAAAATTCATCAATTCCTACTGCAATCATCGCCTCAATCACCGCCGCGATAACCTCCGCGTCAGCTTCCGGTCCGTAAGCGCCGATAAGCTCTATGCCCTCCTGGGTAAATTCCCGCTGACGCGCGCCTTGTGTTTGTTCAGCGCGGAACACGTTTCCTGTGTAGCAATATCGCTTTGGCAGCTTAGATAAGTCCTCTTTTGTTGCAGCCATCCGCGCAATTGACGTTGTTATATCAGGTCTTAGCGTCAATATCCTTCCGCGCTCATCAAAAAACTTGAACATCGCCTCCTGCGAAATCTGCCCGCCGGAATTGGTAAATACATCATAATACTCAAACGTCGGCAGCTCTACCTCTTTATATCCCATCGAGGCAAACACCGACCATATCTCCGATTCAATCTGCTTCTTCACGGCACATTCGTCCGGAAGTATATCACACACGCCCGTAGGTGTATGCAGTTTCCATTCTGCCATTGTCCCTTTCCCTTTCTCTTTACTTTAATATGCTAAATCGCTAAAGTTATTTTATATTATATTGCTCCCATTGTCAAGTACATTATACAAGTATATAAAATAATTGTCAACATTTTACTGCATTATTGCTTTTTGATATAAAAAAAGACCGCCATATGACGGTCTTTTAATTATTACGCACCCATTTTTGCAAGCTTAAGTGCAAGCTGCGACTTTTTACGTGCAGCATTGTTCTTGTGCAGGATTCCCTGCTTTACGCCCTGGTCAAGCTTCTTTACAGCTTCATTGTAAAGTGCCTTTACGTTTTCGGCATCATTATTTTCAACTGCTGTTTCAAACTTTTTAACAGCTGTCTTAAGCGCCGTTCTGTGCATCTGGTTTATCAATGTCTTTTTCTTGATTACCAAAACACGCTTTTTTGCTGATTTAATGTTAGGCATAATTTTCACCTCCGAGTAGTTTAATACATAATACCCAAATATTCTACCACAAACTTGTATGAATTGCAAGACTTTTTTTTATATTTAAGATATTTTTTTATTATGCATTAAAAATAAGGCAAAATTATGATTTTTCTACGAGGATTACTCCAATCCCGATAAGCACGCAACCGACTAAGCCGATAAGAGTTACTTTTTCATCCAAAATCATTGCCCCCACAAGGATTCCGGTGACCGGCTCTGACATTGAGAGTATTCCGGCTTCTGTTGACCCTTCATACCTAACCCCCGCCTGAAAAAGCGGTACCGCAAAAAGTGATGTCATAACCGCAACAAAAGCCGCAGCCGTCCACCCCCACCAGGTCACAGGCAATTTCACCCCGCTGCCAGCCATACACATAACAAATGCAGCTGCTGTCATTATTGCACAAACATAAAATGTCAGCTTGAAATAATCCATTTTATCAATGCCAGACTTATCCATATAAATTACAAAAAATGCATAAAACAATCCCGACACCGCGGCAAGCGATGCGCCTATCGCGTCGGTTTTCATATCCAGCGACAAAAGCACCCCAAGTGCTGCAAGCCCTGTGCCGACCCACTTTATAGCCGGCATTCTCTCTTTAAAAAACAACGAACAGATTAGCACTATTACAATCGGATAGGTAAAATGCAGCATTGATGCAACCCCCACAGCGCTTCTCTCATATGCCGCATAAAGTAAAACCATTGCCGGCGCACTGCCTCCGGCACCTATTGCAGTTACCGCAAGAAGTTCGCGTTTTGTCAGCCGAAGGCTGGTTTTTCTGAACTTTAACAAAATAAAAAGCAGCGGCAAACCAAGCGCTGACCTTAATAATACAGTGGTCGCGCCGTCGCTGCCGCCGGCTGTTGCTATTCTTGTCAGAACCGGTACAATACCATAAATAATCCCCGACAAAATCAGGTATAGCCTACCTTTTCTCAAGTTCTTCTATCTCCTTTTCCCACACAGCCCATGAGCTGTCCGAGGGCATACGCCAATCACCGCGCGGTGACAGCGCAACCGACCCGACCTTCGGTCCGTCCGGAAGACAGGAACGTTTAAATTGCTGAGCGAAAAATCTCCGGTAAAACACCTTTTCCCATTTTAGTATGATAGTATCATCAATCTCCCCTGCAAAAGATTCCTTTGCTATACGGAATATCTTTGACGCCGAAAACCCGAACCGCACAGCATAATACAAGAAGAAATCATGCAGGATATAAGGTCCTACTATATGCTCGGTTTTTTGTGCTATTTCACCGTCTTTCGGCGGGAGAAGTTCCGGGCTTACGGGGGTGTTTAAAATATCCTCAAGTGTCAGTGCGAGTTTTTCATTACCCGCCATTCTCGCCGCCTCCGCCTCGCTTTCTACAAGATAACGTATAAGCGTCTTTGGCACGCCTGCATTTACACCATACATCGACATATGATCGCCGTTATACGTCGCAAACCCCAGTGCAAGCTCCGAAAGGTCACCGGTACCTATCACCAGTCCGCCGTTTTTATTCGCAATATCCATAAGCACCTGTGTGCGTTCGCGCGCCTGTGCATTTTCAAAGGTTACGTCATAATTGTTCTCGTCCTGACCAATATCCTTGAAATGCTGAATCACAGATTTCTTTATATCCACTTCAATAAGCTTTGCGCCAATTGACTCAGACATTGCAACCGCGTTATTATACGTTCTTCCGGTAGTTCCGAAACAGGGCATTGTTACAGCCAATATCCCCTTACGGTCAATTTTTGCCGCATCAAACGCACGAGCTGTAACCAAAAGTGCAAGCGTTGAATCAAGACCTCCCGAAATCCCGACTACCGCCGTTTTTGCCCCAGTATGGACAAGCCGCTTTTTAAGCCCCATACTCTGTATCAAAAGTATCCTCCGGCAGCGTTTTATCCGCTCGCCGCCGTCATTTGGAACAAACGGCGTTTGGGAAAAACGGCGCGTCAGATGTGTCTTTTTCATCTCAAATTCAGTATTTACCGTAACATATTCATTTGTCCCGGACATTTCATAGGTTGTGGTTTTTCTTCGTTCTGCTATAAGTTTCTGCAAATCTATCTCAGAATATACCGCCTGATTGCAAAAAAGCTCACTTTCTGCCAGAACTGTACCATTTTCGCAAATCATATTATTGCCTGCAAAAACCATATCGGTAGTGGACTCACCCTCACCGGCTGACGCATAAACATATCCGCTAATAAGCCTTGCCGACTGGGTTTTTATAAGCTCTGTTCTATATTCATGTTTTGCAATCAGTTCATTGCCAGCCGAAAGATTTGCAATAACCGTGGCCCCGGCAAGTGCATGTCTTGATGACGGCGGTATCACCGTCCACAAATCTTCACAAATCTCTACTCCTAAAACAAATTCCGGAATATTCTTATCTTTTATAAGTACATTTGTACCAAACGGCACCTTCTGCCCCAAAAACTCCACATACATTATTTCGTCCGGCGCAGCGGCAAAATGCCGCATCTCATAAAATTCGGAATAATTCGGCAATGCTGTTTTCGGTATCAGTGCAAGAATCTTACCGCCATAAATTACAACCGCACAATTATACAATTTTGAATTTATTTCAATCGGCGCGCCTATAACTGACACAGCATCTATACTTTTAGTCTTTTCACTTATTTGCCGCACCGCCTCCAAAACAGCATCAAGCAGACTTTTCTGCATAAAAAGGTCGGAACACGTATAACCGCTCACACACAGCTCCGGAAGTACAACCAGTTTTGCACCCTCTTTTGAAGCTGCGTCTATTATTCCAATTATCTTTTCAGCATTATACCCGCAATCCGCAACCCGTATATCAGGAGTCGCCGCACAGACCTTTAAAAATCCGTCTTTCATCTTTTATGCTCCTTTAATCTTTAAGCTCCACGCCGTCTGCGTCATTCTTCGGCGTTCCGTTTAATATCAAAATCCCATCTATCAGACCCCAGATAGCCCCGCCTATACCGCAGGTAAACACAGTTGCCGCTATCTGGAGCACACCTATCAGCTTATATCCCAGATAAAATCTCCCAACTCCGGCAGCTCCTGCAAGTATCTGGAGCAGTCCTGCTGTAAGCCTTGATTTTCCGCGGTTATCACAACTGCATGCCGGGCAAATCTTTAAATTGCCTATATCCTTTCCACATTCCCTGCAATACACCGTCTGCTACCCCCTGTCCTCCTTAATTTTGCGCCAGTATTCCTTCGCGCTCATCTCGGTTTTATTATCACCAAATTCATAATATTTCCTGTCCTTAATCTTATCCGGCAGATATTGCTGCTGTATCCAATGTCCGGGATAAGGATGCGGATAAACATACCCGCCGCGCCCAAGCTTTTGTGCACCGCTATAATGTGTATCTTTTAAGGTTTTGGGTATATCCCCGGTATCCATATTTTCTATATCGGACAATGCGGCGTCAATAGCATTAATGCCCGAATTTGATTTCGGCGCCGTAGCCAGCATAATTACCGCCTCGGCAAGCGGAAGCCTTGCCTCCGGCATACCAAGCTGAAGCGCCGCATCACAGCAAGCCTTAGTTATTGATATTGCCTGCGGATATGCTAACCCTACATCCTCCGCCGCCGTAACAAGCATCCGCCGCATTGCGCTTTCCATATCCCCGCCAGATAAAAGCCGGGCAAGGTAATATACCGCCGCATCCGGATCAGAGCCGCGGATAGATTTTTGAAATGCGCTTAATAAATCATAATGGCTATCACCGTCACGGTCATACCGAAACGCCTTTCGGCCTGTTGCCTGCTGTGCAAGCTCAATGTCTACCCGAATCACGCCATCGGTTCCGGATGGTGCGCCCATAAGCGCAATCTCAAGCGCATTAAGGGCTTTGCGCACATCTCCGCCTGCCATTTCGGATATATGCCTGTATGCATCATCAGTAATTTCCAGCCGGCATCCGGCATAGTCGGTTTGTTCGAGAATCTTTGCCCCGCGTCTGGCTGCCTGCTCTATATCCTCCGGCTCAAGCGGCATAAATTCAAACACCACCGAGCGAGACAATACCGCATTATACACATAAAAATACGGGTTTTCGGTAGTGCTTGCAATTAACGTTATCTTGCCGTTCTCCATAAATTCCAAAAGCGACTGCTGCTGCTTTTTATTAAAATGCTGTATCTCATCAAGGTATAAAAGCACGCCGTCTGACGCTAAAAATCCGTCTAACGAGTTTATTATATCCTTAATATCGGATACTGATGCAGTAGTTGCATTAAGCCGATGCAGTTCTTTTCCCGTTTTAGACGCAATTATATTGGCAACCGTCGTCTTTCCCACTCCTGACGGACCGTAAAAAATCATATTCGGCACATCATTGTTCCCGTCAATAATACGCCTCAGCAGCCTGTCTTTTCCAAGCAGATGTTTCTGCCCGACAACTTCGTCTATTGACAAAGGCCGCACTCTGTCTGCAAGCGGCGCTTTCATTATTTTTCCTCCTCTGTAATTTGGCAGCAGCGGCGGCAGGGCTTACTTAAATCCTTCTTCATCAGGATATGCAACGCGCCCTCTTCAAGATACTCATCGCCCTCTGCCTCATAACCCTCATATTCATAAAACCCGCGCGCTTCTATCTGCGATGATACTACCGCCTCAATCGCGCCCAGACCCACAATTTTATCCTGCAATGTCTTCATCATAAGGTCTCCAATATAATTATGCCGGCAATCTTTCCTTACTGCCACTCTGCCTATTTTATAGCTTGTTTCGGATAACTTATACATCCGCGCAGCACCTATAACGCTGCCGTTTTCATATCCCACAATATGCCAGGAAATATCATCCTTATCATCATAGTCATATCTAAACCCCTGTTCCTCAACAAACACATCATTCCTGAGATTTTTTGTACGCTCATACCCGTCCTTGCCGTATATAAGCTTGAACTCAAGCATTTTCTTCTACCTCCCTGCGAAGCTGCTCAATCTCCTCTTCGGAAACGGTAGTCATATATGAACGCTTGCAGTCCTTTATCCTGTCAAGGTGCGACAATGCCGCTTTTTTATCACCCAATTTATACTCAACAAGCGCGCCATGATAAAACGCCTCAACAAACTGAGGATTCTCCTCCATCAGCCGAGCAGTGAGTTCTTTGGCTTTGTCAAACTTCTCAGCGCGTATATATGCAAGCGCTAAATTATCAAGGATATCTCGGTCATCACTGTTGTACTCATATGCTTCTTCGCAAATTCTTATCGTATCTTCTATAGGTGCCTTAGTAAGCAGCATAAAATAGCCCATTATACCATATGTCATTGTATTTTTGTTTTCCGCATAAAGCTCCTGTGCATCCTCCATGGCGTTTTCCATGTCACCCTGTTTGCAGTAAACCAAGCATCTGTACTGTTTTGCCCTAAGCTTATCCTGCGGCTTTGCGGTCTTTTTTCTTGCAACCTGGTCAAGCTGGGTCTGAGCCTGAGAAAGCTTGCCTGCACGAATAAGCAAAAAGCCGTACATATTCTTGAGGTTATCCGACGCTCTGCCAGTACCTATCGCACGCTTATACCACACCTGTGCTTTTTCAAGATTACCATCCGCAAATGCGCGGCTGCCCTTTAGCGCAAATATATTGGGCAGCAAAAAGTATACCGCCGCCAGCACTCCTATGCCTGTTACCACCGCTCCTATTATTGGATTTATAAGATAACTCACTATTACTACCGCTACCCCTATCAATACACGTACTACCAATCCTATTCCGTCCTTTCCGCTATCCAAAATAATACTGTTATTATAGCACATACATTCCTGTATGTAAACTATTTTACAAAGATTGACAAGATTTGAGCAAAATAGTATAATACAAAAAAAAGATTGTTGTTGTACATAATTTTACAAGTTGGTGATAAAAAATGAGACATAACCGTTATAAGCAGAAACGTAACCGCAAACTACTGACAGCAGCGGCAATTCTGCTGTTAGGTATATTAATATTTATTTTGATACGGCTTCCCTCGGAAGATAAGGTAAGCGAAATCGAGACGCCTGCCCCTACCGCACAGGCAACTCCTGAGCCCTCACCCACACCAACCCCATCGCCGAAAACTCCGGAAGAGTTTTTGGCTGCAATGACCCTTGAAAAGAAAATTATGCAGATGTTTTTTGTTTCGTGTGACAGCCTGACCGGCGTAACTAACACAACCCTTGCAGGCTCTACCACAAAAAAAGCCCTTGAGGCAAACCCAGTCGGAGGTATATGCTATTTTGCCGGGAACATTGAATCCCGCTCACAGCTTTCAAGCCTGCTCGATACTACCTCAAAACTCTATTCAGACCAGAATGGGTTTGGGGTATTTCTTGGCATAGATGAGGAGGGCGGAAGTGTTGCGCGTGTTGCCGGTTCATCAATTCAGGTTCCAACAGTGCCCGACATGGCACAAATCGGCGCCGGGCTTGACTATGACGCCGCATACAGTGCTGGTAATACAATCGGAAAATATCTATCCCAACTCGGATTTAATCTTGATTTTGCGCCGGTCGCTGATGTTGTAGCAGACCCCTCTTCCTCGGCTATGGCAAAACGTTCTTTCGGCAGCAATGCAGAAGATGTAAGCACAATGGCAGCATCTTTTGCAGAGGGCTTATCAGCTAATGATATAATCCCCGTATATAAACACTTCCCCGGAATAGGCAGTGTTTCTGATGATACCCATAACGGTGCGGCTGCCATATCCAAATCATTAAAGGATATGGAAGACACAGACCTGCTCCCGTTTAAATATGCCATTTTAAACGGTGCGGCTATGATAATGGTATCACACATATCCGCGCCGGCTCTAACCGGCAATGATACGCCCTGTTCCCTTTCAAAGCAGGCAGTCACAGATACTCTAAGAACAAATCTTGATTTTGACGGCATAATAATTACCGACGCGCTTAATATGAAAGCCATCACTGATAGATATACGCCAGAAGAAGCAGCAATTGCCGCGGTTGAGGCTGGCTGTGATATGCTGCTTATGCCGGCGGATTACCAGCGGGCGCTAAACGCTGTTATTGATGCCGTAAACAGCGGAAGAATCAGCGCCGAGCGTATTGACGAGTCGGTCCTTCGTATTCTAAATTTAAAACTTTCTCTATAAGAAATCTACATCAAAGAGCAACTATTCTATACTAATAAATTCTACGCTAAAGCATATCAATCTACTTTGATATGCTTTTTTCTCCAAAACCATCAACGATTTATTTACCTAAAATCACAAAGCTGTTAAGTGTAATAAATCCTTGTATAATACTAAAACGGCACAGGAAACTCCTATGCCGTTTGTCTGAAAATATTATTGTGTGTACTTGTAAACCATATTTATTAAAACCCAAAATAATCCCTTGCATTATCATGGCTTATACCACGCACAATCCGCTCAAGGGTTTTCATATCTCTGGGATACTCTCCAGCCTCTACCCAGCCGCCGATCAGGTCACACATAATCCTTCTGAAATATTCGTGTCTTGGGTATGAAACAAAGCTTCTCGAATCGGTTAGCATTCCGACAAAATGCGCCAAAATACCGAGATTCGCAAGTGCTTTCATCTGTTCGCGCATACCATCTCTCTGGTCACAGAACCACCAGCCGGATCCGAACTGCAGTCTGCCCTTAACCGGAGCGGATTGGAAATTGCCTATCATAGCAGCTATCACGTAATTATCCTTAGGATTAAGAGGATATAATATAATTTTCGGCAAGCCTCCACCATTTATAAACCCATCAAGCAGCTTTGCAAGATTTGGCGCTATCTGTGCATCATTTATCGAATCAAAGCCGGTATCAGGACCAAGCTTTTTAAACATTTGAGAATTATTATTCCTCAGTGCGCCAATATGTATCTGCATAGCCCAGTCAAGCTCTGTATAGCGTTTAGCAAGATGCGTCAAAACCGCAGTTTTATAAATATCTATATCATTAGGACTAAGTTCTCTATTTGCCAGCTTCTTCTCAAGCACAGCCGCCACGTCACCTTCAGCATAAGGCACATCGCAAAGTGCATGGTCGCTCAGGCGGCAGCCCATACTATGGAAGAACTCTATCCGCTCATCAAGCCAGCTTATAAGGCTTTTATAATCCTTTACTCCGGCTTGTGCCAAATATTCTTTAAATCCCGGATTTTCTATTTGCACAGCCTTGTCCGGGCGAAAAGTTGGCAGGACTTTTGTCTTAAATCCGCTTTCAGCTATCTGTTTATGATATTCCAAAGAATCCGCCGGGTCATCCGTGGTACAAACTACCTCAACGTTTGAACGCTCAATAAGTCCGCGTGCCGAGTATTCATCCTTTTCCAAAAGCGCATTACATTTATCCCATATACGTTTTGCGCTTTCAGGGCTAAGCGGCTCATCAATATTAAAATACCGCAAAAGTTCAAGATGTGTCCAATGATACAGAGGATTGCCTATCAAATTGGGCATAGTTTCAGCCCAAGCCATAAATTTATCAAAATCGGGTTTATCTCCTGTTATATATTCCTCATCAATACCATTAGTACGCATCTGACGCCACTTATAATGGTCTCCGCCCAAAAATAAATCGTACGCATTTTTAAAACGATAATTTTCTGCAATCTGCTTTGGCGAAAGATGGCAATGATAATCAATAATCGGCATATCCTTTACCATTTCGTAAAGTTCTTTTGCTGTCTTGGAATGAAGCATAAAATCATCTTTTATAAACATTTTTTTACCCCTCTTTCAATATAGCAAAACAGCCCGACAATACCCGGGCTGTCTTATTATTTATTTACGCTTTATTTACCGAACCGAAAAGTTCCATTTTTTCTTTTACATTAACCTTTATTGCCTCAGTTCCGGGTGCAAGAAGTTTTCTCGGGTCAAAGCCCTTGCCTACAAGGTCTTTTCCTTCTTCAATATACTTTCTTGTTGCCTCTTGGAAATAAAGCTGACATTCTGTATTAACATTTATCTTTGCAACCCCAAGAGATATTGCGGTTTTAATCATATCCGCCGGAATGCCGGTACCGCCATGGAGTACAAGCGGCAGATTGCCTATTAATTCTTTTGTCTTTCCAAGCGCGTCAAAATCAAGACCTTTCCAGTTTTCAGGGTATTTGCCATGGATATTTCCGATACCTGCTGCAAGGAAATCAACACCCAAGTCCGCAATCATCTTACATTCGTTCGGATCAGCAATTTCTCCAGCACCTACCACGCCGTCCTCTTCGCCGCCTATTGAACCTACTTCAGCCTCTATTGATATGCCCTTTTTATGACACAGCTCAACAAGTTCCTTAGTTTTCTGAATATTTTCCTCAATCGGATAATGTGAACCGTCAAACATAACTGATGAGAAACCTGCATCTATACATTTTAAGCAGCCCTCGTATGTGCCATGATCAAGATGAAGCGCCACCGGAACGGTTATATTCATTTCCTCAATCATTGCCTTTACCATAGCCGCAACCGTTTTAAATCCGGTCATATACTTTCCTGCACCTTCAGATACACCCAATATAACAGGTGAATTATTCTCCTGAGCAGTAGAAAGGATTGCCTTTGTCCATTCAAGATTATTTATGTTAAACTGTCCTACGGCGTATTTACCTTCCACCGCTTTATTTAACATTTGTGTTGCTGATACTAACATTTATTTTCTCCTCCTTGGATTTTATTTTTTATCAAGCACTATTGTGCCATCTTCTAACAATTCCAAATATGCCTGTTTACTGACCTCTATTATTTTCTGTGCTCCGCAGTCCCGGCATACCAAATGTATACCGTCTTCAGTCAATTCCACAGCCGCCATATGACTGCCGCAGTTTCGGCAATATACACCGTCAGCCTTGGCTATTTCATTTACCTCCCGGATTATATCAAAGTAAAGCCGTATATCCGGATCTGCACAAATCTCCTCTTCCGCCTTTCGGTAAAGTTCGTCCTGTTTTTTCAGTTCAGCCTCAACCTCGCCCTTATCACCTAAAAACAGAATATCCACAGCGGTTTCAGGGCAGGATAGCGTCAGTTTGTGCTTTTGCCAAAAACTTTGTTTTTTTAATGTAAATCTATGTTTCTCACCGCAAGCAGTACAAATAATCTCAGCTATATAGCTTTTTTTCCCCGCACGGAGTATCAATACTTCTGCCGCACACGCAGGGTCAGAACACTTGAACACCCTACCTTCGGGGGGTATGTCAAAAACATTTATCCCCACTTGTGTAAGTCTGCCGCAGTACGGGCATATGTATGCAATAAATTTTTCATAATCAACAAGCATAACAAAGCCCCTCTCTTTTTATATACCAATCTTATTTTCCCGCGCCCAGAAAAACAGATACTGCTGTGCAAATCCCCCGTATTCTCCAAATTTTCTACAGGCAAGCTCGGATATTTTTTCAATACTCTGCCGCTCGCCGTCAAAATAGCAGTATTCCATTATCCTTTTTATCCAGACATCCACCGGGAAAGATTCATGTTTGCCCATTCCAAAAAGCAAGATGCAGTCGGAAACCTTATTCCCCACTCCTGAAAGTTTCATAAGCTCTGTTTTAGCGTCAGCCGCACTAAGCCGGCTTATTTTGTCAAGGTCGGTTTCGCCACTCAAAACACCTTTTGCCGCCGAAAGAATATACTTATCACGAAATCCTGCACGTATAACCGCAAGGTTATCAAGGCTTAAGGCTGAGAGCTTTTTTGCATCGGGAAATGTATAGTATTCCTTACCCATATACATATTCTTTTCGCCGAAATTCTCGCACAGCCTGTTTATAATACCTTTAATCCTCGGGATATTATTGCTTGCGCTGATTATAAAAGAAATGAGCGTTTCAAATGGTTCCTGCCGCAAAATCCGTATTCCCTCACCATAGCTTATTGCCTGTTGCAAAACAGGGTCTTTGCTAAGTGCGTTTTTCATTTTTTTATAATCCCTGCCGAAATCGAAGTAATTATACCAAATCCTTTCAAAATCCGCCATATCGGTATTATAAAAAATCAAATCATCACCGTATTTTTCAAGCAGCAGCGCCCTGCCAAATGCAATACCAAAATACTTTTTTTCGCTAATATGTTCCCAACGGAAACACTGTCCGCAGTCGAATATATGCTCAGGCTCAAAATCCTCTGCGCCGCTAATTATCAAATCAGAATTTTTTTCTTTAATCTTCATAGCTTGTCTATTATATCACAGTTTTATCCATTTATCAAGAATTTATTGAATATTTATAAGCTTGAAACATGTAATCTTTATTGAAAAATATATGCCGACGTGCTATAATACGTTATAGATTAATAAAAACGGAAGTGATAATAAATGGATAAAATCGCAAGCTTTACGGTTGACCACACAAAGTTTGGGGCGGGGCTTTATATTTCCCGCATAGATGGTGATATTACAACCTATGATATGCGTACCAGAACGCCTAATGCCGGCGATTATATGGACAACCTCACTATGCATTCTTTTGAGCATATGTTTGCAACATATATCAGAAATTCCGACTTCGACATTATTTATTTCGGACCAATGGGCTGTCAGACCGGGTTTTATCTTCTTGTGAGAAATGCAGATAATTCTAAAGTATTGGCAAAAATCCGAAAAACTCTTCTTGACATCATCTGCCACACCGGCGAAATGTTCGGCTGTTCTGCTGAAGAATGTGGGAATTATCGAAACCTTTCGACAGATGCGGCAATTACAGAGGCAAAAAAATATCTTGAAATATTAGATAATACAAGATCTAGCTTTAAATATTATTAATCTTACCGGAGGTATATATTATGATTGGGATAATAGGGGCTATGGATATAGAGATTGACGGGCTTAAAAGCCTTATAACCAATAAAACCGAAGAAATTATAAGCGGAATAACTTTTTCATATGGCAAAATCTCAGGCAGGGATGTCGTAGTTGCAAAAAGCGACACAGGCAAGGTTAACGCGGCTTTATGTGCCGAGGCAATGATTCTTAAATTTTCGCCGGAAGTTATTGTAAATACCGGAGTCGCCGGCTGTCTTGCAAAGGGTTTATCTATTGGTGAAATTGTAATTGCAGACGAGGTCTGCCAGTACGACTTTGACACAAGTCCTCTGGGCGATCCTGTGGGGCTTCTGCCCGGTGTTAATCTCATTAAAATCCCTTGTGACAACAAAGCTATACGCACTCTTCAAGCCGCCGGCGAACGTCTGGGGATAAAAAACCAAACCGGCGTCATCGCCTCAGGCGACAGGTTTGTCGCAGATACAGCTCTAAAAGATTTTATCATTTCATCATTCTCCGCCCTTGCCTGCGAGATGGAAGGCGCAAGTATAGGACAGATTTGTTATCTTAACAACATACCGTTTGCAGTTTTGCGCGCATTGTCTGACAGCGCTGATGAAGGCTCATGCGAAGATTATCCGTCTTTCTGCCGGTATGCGGCAGATTGCTCTATAAAAGTTATGGCAGATTTTATTAAAAACTTTTAATAAAATCTACAAACCACGGCTGATATTTACTATATTTTCCAAAGAAGGTATGCATATTGAAGACAAATCCCAAGCTTCTTATCCGCCTTTTTTTCTCAACTCTTCTTTTAAGCGCATTTACCTTTGGCGGCGGGTATGTTATTGTGTCGCTTATGAAAAAGAAATTTGTAGATAAATACCACTGGCTTACCGACAGTGAAATGCTTGACCTTGCAGCTATCGCACAGTCGGCGCCGGGACCTATTGCCGTAAACGGCGCTGTCGCGGTTGGCTATAAGCTTTCCGGGATTATTGGTATAATCGTCTGCGCGTTTGCAACTATTATACCGCCATTTGTAATAATTTCAGTTATCAGTTTGTTCTATGATGCGTTTCGCTCAAATCATATTATATCCCTGCTTCTTGAAGGGATGCAGGCAGGAGTCGGTGCAGTAATCGCTTCAGTCGCATATGATATGTCCTTTGCAGTAGTAAAAAACCGCGACACAGTATCTGAAATCCTGCTTATTGCGGCATTTATACTCTGTATCATCGAAATAAATGCAATATGGATAATTTTAGCATGCGGCAGTCTTGGCGTAGTACGCACTCATAATACAAAAAGGAGGCGTGAAAATGCTTCTTCTTAAACTGTTTTTAAGCTTCCTTCAAATAGGC
>CALXUL010000144.1 GCA_944391635.1 uncultured Clostridia bacterium
TAAACTATTTTGAAGAAAATGACAGACCGCAGGCAAAGCTTGACAGAGATCTTGAGGGCGGTATGGCAATTTCCATAGGAAGACTTCGTCCCGATACACAATATGACTATAAATTCGTATGTCTGTCTCATAATACCTTGAGAGGTGCAGCAGGCGGCGGTGTACTTATGGCTGAACTTCTTACTGCACAGGGCTATATGGACTGATTACTATTTGTTACATTTTATCAATTATATTTTAAAAGAAAGGAATTTTAATATGAAACAATTACCTTTTACCGGATCCGGTGTTGCAATCGTAACCCCATTTACCGACAATCACGAAATAGACTATAATACTCTCAGCGAATTAATTGAAATGCATATTGAACGCAAAACCGATGCTATTATCATCTGCGGTACTACAGGCGAAGCATCTGCAATGCCCGATGATGAACATTTGGCAGCTATTGCTTTTACGGTTAAACAGGCACATCACAGAATACCGATTATTGCCGGTACCGGAAGCAATGACACTCATCATGCAATTAATCTTTCCAAAAGAGCTGCACAACTTGGTGCCGATGCTCTTCTTTCCGTCACTCCGTACTACAATAAAGCAAATAAAAGCGGTGTCATCGCACATTTTAAAGCAATTGCCGAAGCTGTTGATATTCCAATTATACTTTATAATGTGCCCTCCAGAACCGGAATGAATTTCTCATTGGAAGTCTTAAAAGAATTGGCAAAGATCGATAATATTGTAGGTCTTAAAGAAGCCAGCGGAAATATAAGCTATACCGCCAAGGTTGCGGCAGAAGTTCCTGAATTATACCTTTATTCAGGCAATGATGACATGATTGTACCAATGATGTCTTTGGGCGGTAAAGGTGTTATATCGGTTGTTGCAAATATACTTCCGGATGAAACACATGATATATGCGAAATGTTTATAAATGGAAATGTTGAAGGTTCACGTAAACTTCAGTTGGAAATGCTCGATCTGATAAATAAACTGTTTATCGAAGTTAATCCGGTTCCGGTTAAATCAGCTATGAAAGAATTAGGATATAACGTAGGTAATTTACGTCTTCCTTTAGGTCCTATGGATGAAAATAATTTAAAAACTTTAATGGCGTCTCTTGAAGCATTCGGTGTTAAAAAGCTATATTGATTATTTTGCTTAAGTAAAATAGATAAGGAATGGAGAAATTTCAAATGACAAACATTATTTTAAACGGCCGCAACGGTAAGATGGGCAGTGTCATAACTGAGTTGGTTTCACATGATAACGACTGTAAGATCGTTGCCGGCTTTGATATTAATGATTTTATAAAGCAGGATTATCCCGTATACACTGATATTTCAAAATGTACAGAAAAAGCTGACGTAATAATTGATTTTTCTCATCCCAGTGCACTGGATGGTTTATTAAATTATGCATTGGAAACAAATACTGCTATTATAGAAGCAACAACGGGACTAAGTGAAGAACAAAAGGGAAAACTTATCAGTGCATCCGAGCATATACCTGTATTTATGTCTGCAAACATGAGCCTTGGAATAAATCTTATTAAAAAAAAAAAAAAAAAAGCTACTATGCTTTTAGGAGATGATTTTGACATAGAGATAATTGAAAAACATCATAATCAAAAGATTGATGCTCCTTCAGGTACGGCACTTGCAATAGCGGATGAAATTTCCTCCGTTCTTAAAAATCCACCTCAATATGTTTATGACAGACATACAAAACGTACCAAAAGGTCAAAAAATGAAATTGGCCTTCACGCTGTCAGAGGAGGTACAATTGTCGGTGAACATGAAGTAATATTCGCTGGTCATAATGAAGTTATCACGTTATCACACTCTGCTCAAAGCAAAGAGGTTTTTGCCGCAGGTGCAATAAAAGCCGCTAAATTCCTTAAAGGCAAACCACGGGGTTATTACTCAATGACAGATCTTGTTAATTCCATTGACTGATAAATTAATTTTTACTTTGCGAAAGGTTTATAAATGAAGAAAAAAATTAAAAGCATAAATGATATAGATATCAATAAGACATGTTTTTTTACAGGTCATAGAAAAATACCAAAAGAAGTTCACAGCATACTTGATTTACAGCTTAATGATACCATTTCCACAAAATATAAGGAAGGAATCAGAAATTTTATCTCAGGCGGTGCTTTAGGGTTTGACACCGTTGCTGCAGACTTTGTCTTACAACTAAAAAAAAATTCATTCCCTGATATAAATCTTATTCTATTTCTTCCTTGTAAAGATTTTACATATAAATGGAAACAAAGCGATCTTGATGCTTTGAACAATCTTATAAAAAACGCTGCTTTTGTATACTATACCGGCGAAACATACACAAAAGACTGTATGAGAGTAAGAAATGATGCTCTTGTGCAATATTCATGCTGCGGTATCGCCTGTCTTTCTCATATGAGAAGCGGCACAAGTCAAACTGTTTCAATGGCACAAAAAGCCAATAAACCGGTAGAAAATATTTATGCAAATGCAGATATATTTTGATTATTACTGCGGAAACCAAACGGTTTCCGCCATTTTTTAACTAACTTGAACACTACACAAAAAACCGGTTTATCTGCTTCTCAAACAATTTATGTATTAGTATATTTTCCATATTAATCTCCATTCCGCCGCCAATGCGGCGGCACAAATCCTAACGTGTAAAAGAAGCAAGCAGATTGCCGTTTTGAGTGACGACGGCGTATGTGTATACTCCGAGTCACGAAAAAAGGTGAGAT
>CALXUL010000145.1 GCA_944391635.1 uncultured Clostridia bacterium
TCTATTGCCGCAGCAGCAAGCCAGCAATTTCCCCTGCCCCATAAAACTCCTTTTTTTTGTCTTACATTACAATCATATCCGTGTACAATTAATCCGGTTTTCTCATCACACAAAAAGTGATAGTGTATCATAAACGAATTTCCAATGTGCAGATACTGCGTACAAAGAATATATGTAGGTATCAAGCCCCCGCCAAACAGCATTGTAAAATAGATATAAAATGTAATCTGTTTGCGCCAGCGGAAATTACGTCTTGAAATCGCATATGCAACAATAGCCATCAGGAATACTCCGATTATAGTACCAAGCACAGAGCTTAAAATCGTCACCTTATAGGAGTTAATAAGCTGGGTAGGGTTGGCAAAAATCATTTCATATGCCCTGGTATCGAATATTTTGGGCAAAAGCGTATACCCGTATTTTGCTATACTGTCTTCATCTGAAAATGATATTGACACAACATAGATAAAAGGTATTATGTAAGTAAGCGATACCAGAATAAAAAATAAATGTATCCAGATATTTTCCGGTTTATGTTCCAGAGAATATACTTTCTTTTTTCTCCACATAACTCCATACTCCTTTCACAGCTTAAAACATTGCATTTTCAGGTGCAATTTTTCTGATTACTGCATTAGTTGCAACAACCATAAACAATCCCACAAAAGACTGGAAAAATCCTACTGCGGAAGTAATCCCGACGTCTCCCGTCCTAAGACCGCGGTAAACGTAGGTGTCAATTATGTCGGTTGCCGGATACAGTGCTCCGACATCTCTTGGAATCTGATAAAATAATCCGAAATCGCCGCGGAAAATACTTCCCATATTGTTTATAATCAAAATCGTAACAAGCGGCAAAAGCGAGGGTATGGATACATTCCATATCTGCTGCCATTTATTTGCGCCATCAAGGCTTGCTGCCTCAAAAAGCGAATCATCCACCGCCATCAATGCGGCATAATACATTATTGAATTCATTCCCACCGTCTTCCAAATCTGGCTGTATGTCAGAATATACGGCCAGTATTTCGGGTCGGAATACCAGTCAGGTCCCGATATACCAAACATTCCTAATATTTGATTTATAACGCCCAGGTCAGGATTTAAGAGAATATATGTAATATAACTTACAATAACCCACGAAAGGAAATTTGGAAGAATCATAAGAGTCTGATAGGTTTTAAGCGCAAGCTTTTTTCGTATTTCAAACAGCATTAAAGCAATCGCAACCCCGCAGATTACACCGGTTATAATAAATAAAACTCCATATCCGACGGTATTGCGTGTTATTCTCCACGCATCCTGGGATTCGAAAAAGAACCTGAAGTTTTCAAAACCGCTCCAGTCACTGCCGAATATTCCTTTATTATATTTATAATCCTTAAATGCAATTATAATCCCAAACATCGGGATATAATTCATAATAAAATAATATATCAGCGCCGGCAATGCCAAAATCAAAAGCTCCCAGTGTTCTCTGCCCGCATGCCTCTTTTTTCTTTTCTGCCCGCGCACACGGTTTTCGGCAGCCAATTCTTTGCTCATTAAAAAACCTCCTCAAGCGGCGTTTGCGTATATTGTCATTCATATTTATTATATAAACCGTAATTTTTTAAGTAAATGATATTTTTCTTACCTTCTTTGCTTTTTTCTCACATGCTGCATTTTCATATATGATTTTTTATTGACTGAATATTGTGTTTATGCTATACTGTCCTTAATTGAAAACTTGCAGGCTATGCCGAAAGGAAGGTTTAGAATGGACGAATTTGTAAATAAAACGTGGGATAAGATTAACAGGAAAATGTTAACGGTTGCTCCAAGAAGCAAAGACAAGCTCCCTTACATAACTGTAAACGGAGTTTTCGATAACTACTATCCTGGTTGCCCGTCCTGGTGGACTAACGGATTTTGGGGCGGTTTAATGTGGCTGATGTATGCTGATACAAAAAACGAGCTGTATAAAGAGGTTGCGCTCCGCAGCGAGGAGCTTCTTGATGCGGCTTTAAAGGACTATGACCAGCTCCATCATGATGTCGGGTTCATGTGGCATATTACAAGCGGTGTAAATTACCGCCTTACCGGAAATAAAGATGCAAGAATCAAGGCTCTTAATATGGCAAACCTTCTTGCGGCAAGATATAATATTAACGGCAGATACATAAGGGCTTGGAATAGTTTCGGTACGGAAGATAATACCGGCTGGTCTATTATTGATTCAATGATGAATATTCCTCTTCTTTACTGGGCGTCTGATGAAGTGAAGGATGAAAGATACAGAATCATTGCCATATCACACGCTGATACCGTAATGAAGGTTCACATCAGAGATGACGGCAGCGTGCGGCATATCGTGGAAAATGACATTGTCGAAGGCGGGCTGGTAGATGATTTCGGCGGTCAGGGCTACGATAAAGGCTCATCCTGGAGCCGCGGTCAGGCGTGGGCAATATACGGATTTGTACTCAGTTATATCCATACCGGCAAACAGGAATATCTTGATACTGCAAAAAAAGTGGCACTTTATTTTATCTCCTGTGTATGCGACGAATGGGTTCCAAAGTGCGATTTCAGATGCCCAAAAGAACCTGTTTACTATGACACCTCCGCCGGTGCAATTGCCGCATGCGGACTTATTGAAATTGCAAATTTGGTAGGCGAATTTGAAAAAGATTTGTATCTTAACGCGGCGCTCAAAATACTAAAGGCAACAGAAGAAAGGTTCTGTGACTGGAGCCTTGATACCGATAATATCCTAACTCATGCTACCGAGGCATACCATGCCGACCGCCACCATATATCAATGATTTATGCGGACTATTATTTTGTTGAAGCAATCTATAAACTGCGTGGCAACAAGGAGCTGTTCTGGTAAATCCAAACAGCGCATATATTACTTAAAATGCCCCGTCAAAACAGATTTAACTGCGGCGGGGTTTTCATTTGCTCCTTTATAATTCAGATTTAATATTTAGGAAAAGGTGAAATGCAGAAAAGAAAATTATTATTGTGAGATTACCACGATTATGCTATAATATAACAAAAGGCGGTGTTTATATGTTATATAAAAGCATAACTGTCAAAGAAATAGATACTATTTTCGATTCTGTCCAACTCAAAACAGAATATCTCCAAAAACTTATATCAGAGGCTAAGCTTCGGATAACTGTCCCAGATAGCATTTATGAAATTAACCGACAAATCATAAACACGTGGAACTATATGTTCTCCAAACGTATTCTCCGCAATATGTTCTTTGAGTCGGACAAATACATCCATGGGGTAAACTGCAAAAAAAGAATTGACTTTCTAATAGATGACTGGCATAATAAAGGTCTTGGCAGTCTTGACTGGCCTTTTTCGGCAATGGGCTATGATGCATATATCGCTAAAATCAATCGCCGCGAAAACCTTTCGGAAGAACAAAAAGATGATATAGCCGCACGCGATACCATACGGTTCAGGCGGATAAAGGATATTAATGCCTGCCGCAATGACTATATTGAAAACCTGATTGTATACCATAACGATAACATTATCCCGACATTTGGACATATCCGGGGCGTGGACTTTTACATAAATGGCTGTCCGTTTGACCAAAAAGTCAGCCGCGGCATAGGCAGGGCGTTTTTAAGCCGCTATCCAGAAAACGCCTATGAAACTGCTGTCGCACACCCGGAATTAGTTGCAAAAAGCCTGTATGAAAACCAGGATGAAGAACGCTTTGATTATGACCCAAGGCTGTATATAATATATCTGGATAATGATATTTCAAGCACTGATATTGAACAAGCAATAATTGAAACGGATTTTAATACACCAATGAAAATACAATTTTCTTATAATCATGCCCAAAAAGGCAAAAAAGAATATACCACGAGCTGTTATGTTCTGCTTTTGCGCCACCGGACATGCGGGAATTTATAAAAACGGGGTAGGAACATGAACTATATCGGCTCAAAATATTCGCTTATAAATTTTCTTGACGAAACTATCTGCACCGTTGCAGGGAACGACACCAACAAGGTTTTTGCCGACCTGTTCGCAGGGACTGGGGTTGTGGGCAAAACCTTTAAAGAAAAGGGCTATCAGGTAATTTCAAATGATATACAATATTACAGTTATGTGATTAACAAACATCTTATAGAAAATACTCCCCCCCTCGAAATAGACATACTTGACAGGCTCCTCTCGTTAGAAGGAACAGAAGGTTTTATCTATAATAACTACTGTGCCGGCTCCGGCAGCGGCAGAAACTATTTTACCGACGAAAACGGAAAAAAATGCGATGCGGTAAGGCTTGAGCTGGAACGGCTCAAGAATAGCGGCGAACTTGATGAGGCACGCTACTTTTATCTGCTTGCAAGCCTTGTAAATTCTATTGATAAGTTTGCAAATACCGCGTCGGTCTACGGAGCGTTTTTAAAACATATCAAAAAATCAGCGGCAAAAAGCTTTAAGCTGGAACTTCTTCCGTTGGTGGACGGAAATAAAAACGGTAAAGTGTATAATGAAAATATTTCCGACCTGATAGGAAAAATAAGCGGTGATATACTTTACCTCGACCCGCCGTATAATGAGCGCCAATACTGCGCAAATTACCATGTTCTTGAAACGATTGCAAGATATGACAACCCCACTCTCAAAGGTAAAACCGGGCTTCGTGACTATACCGCTCAGAAAAGCGCTTTCTGCTCATCAAAAACGGCAGCGTCCGCATTTGATGACATAGTAAAAAACGCGAACTTTAAGTATATATTCCTAAGCTATAATAACGAAGGAATAATGTCTTTTGAAACTATTAAAAATATAATGGAGCGTTACGGGAAATACGAAATTTTTTCAACAGATTACAAAAGGTTCAAAGCAGATACCGATGAAAACCGAAAACATAAGAGCAATAAAACGGTGGAATATCTGCATTGTCTGATAAAAAATTAATACTTAAGCCTGATAAAGAAAACTGCTTATCAGGCTTAATTTTTGACAATCTCCCACGCACGGTTTTCTTTAAAAAAAACCGGCTGTATTCTTCAAGGCAGAATATAGCCGGTTAAAATTTATATCAATGTAAATTTACTTCTGTCAAATTTAATTAATCCGTCATCACGCATTTTGCATAACTCATTAGACATGGCGCTTCTATCCACGGAAAGATAATCCGCAAGCTGCTGTCTGTTAAAAGGTATTGTAAATACCGAACTGTTTTGTCTGTTCGCTTCCTCGGATAAATAAGCGATAAGTTTCTCTCGTGTAGTGCGGTTTGACATAAAGCTGAGCTTTTGTACAAGCTTTCTGTTCTTTTCGGATATAGCGAAAAAAAGATTTTCGATAACCTTAGAATGAAATTTACAGGCAGACGGACAAACACTAATAATCTTTCGGGCATCAAAAAACATGACCTCACTTTCTTCTACCGCAATAACATTATTTAAAATATTTCCGCTGCCCGGCGCAACATAAGCCTCGCCAAACAGTTCCCCGTCAGATATTTGAGTAATAATGTTGCTGTTCCCCCAATAATCCTCACGCTGAATATAAAGTTTTCCTCTTAACACCAATGTGATATTATCAATAAACTCACCCTGCCTGTATACATATTCTCCTTTGGAAAATATGCGCTTTTTTGCTCCAAGACAGCCCAGAAGAGCTTCAATATCATTTTCAGAAATACCTCTAAATAATAGCGTATGCTTCAGTACATTTATATATTCTTTCATAAAATACCTCTTTCGTTGTAAATACAACAGATTTGTTGTGAATATTGTAGTACAATGATGGCGAAAAGTCAATGGCAAAACTTGAAAGGAGTTTTTTTTAATGATAAGAAAAATAATAAAAATAGATGAGGAAAAATGTAATGGATGCGGAGCATGCGCAGATGCTTGCCATGAAGGCGCAATAAAAATGATAAACGGAAAAGCTAAACTGATAAGGGACGATTATTGCGACGGATTAGGCGATTGTCTGCCGGTATGTCCGACAGGAGCAATCTCGTTTGAAATGCGAGAGGCAAAGGCATATGACGAAACAGCTGTTATGGAAGCAAAGAAAAATCAAACTCCGCAAACACTTGCGTGCGGCTGTCCGGGAACACACTCAAAATCCATTTTCCGCAATGACCGCTCTTGTTCAGATGCGCCAGATTCTTTTGTTGCAAGCAAACTGTCGCAATGGCCGGTACAGATAAAATTAGCGCCGGCAAACGCGCCATATTTTAACAAAGCAAATCTGCTGATAGCAGCCGATTGCACTGCTTATGCCTATGGTAATTTCCATAATGAATTTATAAGAAATCATATAACCCTTATAGGCTGCCCAAAACTTGACAGTGTTGACTATGCTGATAAGCTCACAGAGATTATTTCAAATAACGAAATTAAAAGCGTAACGGTTGTCCGTATGGAAGTTCCCTGCTGCGGAGGGATTGAATATGCAGTGAAAACTGCTCTGCAAAACAGCGGGAAATTCATTCCCTGGCGCATAGTAACTATTTCAACGGATGGAAATATAATAGAATAATTAAATATCCATCGGCATATTTGATATGTTGGATATTTAATTTACAAAGTAAAGCCTATGAAATATTTGTTTCATAGGCTTTACTCATTGGCGCTCTGGTGAAAATCCTGTATTTAACAACCATGCAAATTGTAGATAAATGGATGATGCCAGTTCGTGATTTGGATATGATTTTAGACAACCAGATGATCTGTTTGGGCTACAGTGTGAACTCACACTGTAACTTTTGCTTTTTCCTGATACTTGGACTTTACAAAAATTCTTACGCGCTACCGTTCACTTCAAATTGCTTTTAAGCTCTTTTTGTATAATCAATCTTTGTATTTATTTTTATCTCTATATTTCCCCGGCGGCATTCCAGTATATTTTGAAAAAATTCTTGTAAAAGTTCTCAAATTTGAATATCCAATATTTTCCGCAATAACTTCTACCGACCAATCTGTTGTTTTAAGGAGTTCCTTTGCTTTATTTACTCGTGTTTCATTAATATACTCAAGCATGCCTTGATTTGTTGTTTTCTTAAACACGCTTGAAAGATAACTCTGATTCATATAAAAATGCTTTGCAATTGCCGCTACATTTAGTGACGTATCATCATAATATGAGTTTATATATGTTTTAACTTCATTTACTATCTCAGAAATATGAGTACTTTGTTTATATGCGCTTTTACTGCATATATCCCTTAGAATGTCCAAAATCTCACTTCTCATTTTTCTTACAGTAGTACAATCTTCAATACGTTTAATAATGCGATCCTGCTCTATAATGTCGTTTTCAAACACATTATTTCGCACCTTCATAATTGCACATATTATATCATACATAAGACATTTTGCTTTTTGTATTGAAATTTTGTTTTGTTCAAGATTAATGTTTAAAATCTCATCAAGAATTATTTGTGTTGTTTCAAAATCACCGCTTCTCAAACAATCTATCATATTTATTTCTTTTTCTATCGGAAAATAATACAATTTTTCATTATCACTAACAGTATTGTCATAAACTATAACGCTGCCCGGTTCGACAAAACCTTGCTCAATGCACTGCATTGCCTCCTGATAAGATAACATCAGTGAATTAAGTCCTTTATGTACCAAAGACATTCCCGATATAAATTCAATATTAAAATTCTTGCTTATAATCTCTTCTGCCTTTTTGATACTATTGTATGCTTCTGTCTGTTCTTCCGTACCCATATTAAGTATACAACACAGCATACCTCCTATATCACAGAACAAACAATTATATTGATATGGCATAATTTCTTCAATAATATTAGCTACAATAAGTTTTGCCAAATCATAATTTTCTGAGTTGTCTTCTTGGTTTGCCTCAAAAAATATTTCACTTAAATCCTCAAAGTAAAAAACCGCTACAGCAAAATATTGATGTTTAAATACTATTCCAAGATTTTCCAGAGATTCTTCTGCCTCAAAATCAGAGCTTGCATTTGAATTAGTCATAAGTTTTAAAAATATAGCATCCCGCAGTATCAAATCCTGTATTTCCCTTTTTGATTCAAGCCCGTTCTTTTTCTTAATTATCTGGGTAATCCATTCATTAATGTAATTAAATTCATCGGTATTCTCATCTTGAGAAAGCTGCATGTCTTCGTTCTTTTCAAGTCTGTTTATCAGTTGTCTTATAGGTTTATGCTGATGTTTTACAAAAGCATAAATCATCCCGCTTCCTACAAAAAGCCATAGCAGCATCATTCCTCCGGTTTGGACGCGCATAGTGTTAATTACAGACGTATATTGCTTATTATTTATCGAATAAATATATACCCAGTTATTCTGATCAGATTTTACAGAAAGCATCACATTGTTATTGACATAGTTAAGCTCAACATTACTGCCTGTCTCCAAATATTTATTTAGCATTTTATCAATTGCACCCGCTTGAGAATTACCGAAAATAAACTTCTGCTGGTCTTTATCAAAAATAAGGAATGTTTTTTTATTGCCGCTTTCATCACTAAAATTAGTCCATTGATCTGTTTTTATCTCTATAACTACAGTTGCAAGAGGAGTGCTATAATCTTCTCCAAAAACCGAAACGAAATAAAACAATTCACTCTGACCTGGTATCTGTTCAATATTAGGAATAATTACATATTTCCCATAGCTTTTCTGTTTTAACAGATATATATACTCATCATACGAAATTGCCTTATCAGAATAATAGGTATTATAATATCTTTCACTTCGGGTGTTAGTCTTTCCTCCAGCAATGTAATCTGTATTATGAAAATAAATATACATATTATCAATTTCCACGTCAGAATAATGCCACGATTCTATTTTGGCACAAACATCAAGTAAATTATACTTATATTGTTCATTCGCTTCTGTACGCAGAATCATATCCTGAACAAAAGGATCATATGCAATCTGACTGGCTAAATTATTCACAACAATTTGAAAATCGTCAATATATATTTTTCTATTTTGAAGCAATTCAATATTTATTTTGTCAATTTGTTCAAGCATATTATCTTCAATTTTAATATATGTATAAAAGTTAAAAACAGCAGTTACAAATAATATAATAATATACGATACTGCCCATGAAACCACTACTTTGTTTTGTCTGAATATGTTTTTCAAAAGCAACTACTCCTCAGTCTCGATTAACAACTTCTCCATTTCACAGCACATCATAACAAACGCTCCAACGCCATGTAAATCATTAATCCCCCTTGGTCTTGATATGTAATGGTCATAATTACCCACTCCGGTTCCCGCGCATATAGAGGGCATATATACTCGGTTATTCTCAAGATATAAAGATTTTATGATACCATCATATCCACATATCGCATAATCCGCATAATTTTTGCCAAGATATCCTCTGCGAACGGCTTTTGCAATAGAATAGGTAAAAAGCGCAGAGCAGGAAGTTTCGGTCCAATTCCCGCATACGCTGCCCTTGTCAACAACCTGGTACCAAAGCCCGTTTTCTAAGTTCTGGTATTTTACAACCGATTCCAAAAGACCGGTAAGATAGCCGCAAACCGCTTTATAACCATAATAATCTTTTGGAAAGAAATCAAGCATATCCACAAGACTTAAGGCAACCCAGCCTATTGCCCTGCCCCAAAATTCTTCTGACAGCCCGGTTTCCTTATCTGCCCACTCTGCTTTGCGGGAACAATCCCACGCATGGTATAGAAGTCCGGTTTTTTCGTCCCTCATATTCTCAAACATAATCTTAATCTGACGATATATAAGGTCGAACAGGTCGTGCCTGCCGTACCTTGCCGCATATGGAGCAAGCAGTGAACCTGCCATATAAAGACCGTCAAGCCACATCTGGTTGGGCTTATTATGCATATGCCAAAATCCCCCTTGGGGCGTAAAATCCCAGCGTTCCAAATAACCTATAAAATTATCAAGAACTTTTTTGTAATGGGCCGTCCCCGTTTTGTCATATAACATAAAAAGAAGCCTTGCAGCCTGAAGGTCATCCAGCTTATCGCGGTAATGGAAGCGAATGCTGCCATCCTCTATTATGTTACTGTCAATCCATTCCTTTATATAATTATAATACTTTTCATCCCCCGTTTCAAGGTAAACTTTTTCCATACCGCTTAAAAAAACACCCTGGATATAATGGAATCTCCCTTTTTGCGGCAAATCCGGCGCGTCATATTCATTCATGACAGTGTCGCACATCATCATTGCATATTCCAAAGCCTTCATCAAATGAATCCTCCCTTATTTTAAATCCGGCAGCAGAAAAGCTCCTGCTGCCGGATTTTTATATTATTGATATTCCCCTATCCTAAAAGGTGTTGATAACAAACCAGCGGAATTATATAGATTAACCATTGGGTCCGGATATGGAGCAAAACCGAACCTTACCGCAACAGGTATATGTTCGCAGTCAGATACATTTATCTTATTTGCTCCATCTATCTGAGCGTTGGCACTGTACCAATTCCCGTCCGAATCCATTATTTCAAACCCGTTTAATACCTCACCACTACACTGAAGACCGCTGTACACATTCTCAAAATACACCGAAATAACATCGCCTTGCACCTCATAGTAAACAGGCGACGGATACATATATTCAACATCCATACCATACACCATGCCTTTTGCAACAAGCGCAAGCCTATGCGCCGGCGTATATTTATCTGTTGGATGAATATTGTCCTTTTCACCAGACTCAAGAATTACAGCCATACCTACGTTGTCAAGGCTTTCGTCCTGCGCGAATTTAAGCTGTGCTTCCCTTAAATACGGATAATAACTTATATTTTCAACGTCTTCCCTGCCGTACGCCGCGAGCTGTGTAATGATAAATGGCATATCAAGATCGCCCCATCTTTGGCGCCAGTCATTCAGCATAATCTTGGAAAGCTCATAATATTCGTCATACAGTTCAACATTCGCACAGCCTTGATACCATATGCAGCCTTTTAAAGTATATGGTATTATCGGTGCAATCATTGCATTAAATATTCTTGAGGCACTGCGTTTCAAGTCGGTTGGAGAAATATAGTCAGCCCTTTCGGCAAGAGGGCTGTCCAAAAGTGCTTCCCTGCTTACAAAAGACTCCATCCTCGCACCGCCGTATGCTGCAAAAATCAAGCCTACAGGCACATCGAGATCCTTGTGCAACTCTTTCCCAAATAAATACCCCACTGCCGAAAATGACTGGACCGTTTCAGGGGAACACTCATTCCAGCCGCCGTTTATAACATCTCCGGAAATATTCTCCGTCCCATTTTTTGTCTGAGAAAACAGTCTTATTTCAGGATAATCTGCACTTGCAATTTCCTCGCTTGCGCCGTCAGCCCTTACAAGCGATAGTTCCATATTTGACTGTCCGCTGCAAAGCCATACATCTCCCGCAAGAATATTGTTAAATGTCAGGGACGCTCCTGCGTCAGATGACACAGCCATTGTATATGGATTATCGAGTGCGCTGATCGCTTCTGCGGTTAATTCCCATTTCCCGTCATCACCGGCAAGCGTATTGTATGAATTATTACCGATTTCAACAGTTACTGTACTTCCGGGGACAGCTTCACCCCATACCTTAAAGGCTTCATCCCTTTGTATAACTGCGTTATCGCCGAAAACTGACGGCAGCCAAAGCAATTCTCGCGAACCAAGCGTTTTTGCATTTATTACAGGTCGCATATTATTGTCCCAGACAAAAAGCTTCGCGCTGCAGCCAGTCATATCTTCTGAAGAAACAGTAACTTCAAAAGACGTGACCGCTTCTGCCTCAACTACACCTTTCTCTATGTTAACTGTCTTAAGCGCACCTGTACTGTCGTAGAGCGCCAAAACCAATACTATATCCTTCGATTCATCAAGAGGGTTATTGACGGTCATGGATGCGTTTAAATCCCCGCCGTACGGCACTGCATTTACTTCATTGCCGGTAGTGTCTGTAAACTTATATGTACCGGCTGCTATCAATTCATCTATATTCTCGATTATATCCGCACCGCTTACAAGAGTAAAATCATCAAACATTATACTTTGGGAATAGTTTGAAAGGAAAATAGAAATCTTATTTAGGTCTACAGCCCCGTCTCTAGGATATATATCATCTATATATGCATTGTCAACATATAGCCGTGCCCTTCTTTCACTTTTGTAAACTACCATTCTTATATTTATCCACTCGTCCGCTCCAATACCGTCTTTTGCCAAGAGCATCGTATTTTCATCGCCCGTAAAATACATTACAGTACCGCCTGAACTAATATTTATGCAAGGTCCAGTGCTTATCGCATAATTGTCGCTAACCGATATGTTAACGCCTGCATTCAAATAGCTTTCACTTGGGATCATTACCTTATATGAAACAGTAAATACATCCTCTTGGGCTACCAGCGATGAAAAATCCCACAACAGAGCCGCGTTGGCACTGCTTCCTTTTGTAAGAGTCAGATAATTGTTATTTCCGTCCGTTTCAATTATCCCTGTTACCGCCGTGTTTGACCTAAGTTTCCAATAAGGCAGGCTTCCAACGCTTACTCCAGCTTCCGCTTCTTCAAAATTCTCGCTTAAATTACACTCTATTTTAATATTTACGCCGTCTTCTACTACAAAATCATCAAAATAAAGGCTTTGAACCTTATTTGACATAAAAATTGACAGCATTGTCAGATTCTCGCTTGTACTACGCGGCAGCATCTCGGAAATAAGCGAATTGTTTATATATAACATCGCCCTGCGCTCCGTCTTATATACTACCATACTAATATCTATCCATTCGTCCGCCGAAAGCCCGGATACCGCCGTTGCCTGCGTGTTGCCTTCGCCGGTAAAATATTTGATTATTCCGTTTCCTGCCACGCTGATACATGGGCCTGTGCTCCCTGCCTCAGTTTCTGAAATGGAAATATTCGTGTTTGCTGACTCATAGCTATCTTGAGGTATTTGCAGCCTATACGATACCGTATATACATCGCTTGCTGCAACCTGATCCGAGAAATCCCACCTTAAAGCGCCATTTGCGTTTGCACTCCTGGTGAATTCCAAGTACTTATTCCCACTTTCTTCTTTAATAACTCCCGTAACGCCGGTATTATTCCTTAATATCCAGTTTGGCACAGTGCTTATAGTCGTCCCTGCGTCATACAATTCAAAGTCCTCCTGCAAGGCTGCGCCTGCTGCCTGTACAGGCCACACGCAGCACAGCGACATTAGTATTACAGCTGACATAAATACACTTATAATTTTTTTCATTTCTTGCCCTCCTCTTTTCTTTTATTTTACTTCGTATCTATACACCCTGTCAGATAAAAATTCGCCGCCCAAAAAACTGTCCCAGACATAAAGCTCAACCCTCTGATTATCGTCTAATTCATCAATGACAAAGATTCTTTCTTCTTCAGGTGCGATAACCCTTTCTCTAAAAACTTTTGACTTAACGAACATGTCGCCTTCCCACACAGCAGCTATCACAAGCAATTCCGCTTCAGCACCGGTTGGATTAATAAATTCAGCATTTATTTCCACACTCCCGTCCGCCTGCAAGAACTCGGCAAAAGTAAGGCAGGCAGCTTCAGGCGCGGTAGTAAAGTTCCCGCTGATGCTTTCACCAATGGCAACCCCATCAAACAGCTCTGCATCCTCATCAATAACCAGCGTGTATCGGGCATTTGGAATAAGCACCCCTTTAACGTCAAGTACAATCATGCCGTTTGTGTTGTCGTATCCAAACCTGTTAAACCCGGCTTCCTTATTATCCCTATACAAATGTACCTGCTCCTCGGTTATATTATATAAAGGGGTATTTAGGTAAATTTCCAATGTATCTGCAAAGGCGGACGGCATTGAAACTATATCCTGCCCGTTATACCCCACGCCGCTTATCATAGGCGTCGGAGCCTTAACCGACAGTTCAATGTCATCAACTGCGGCAAAACCTACTTTATTTTCATTTGTATGTCCGTAAAATCTTACGCTGTCAACTAAATCCAAGTCGGTAAAGCTGTATTGTTCCAGGATAGTTTCACCGTCTATTTGCACAGTATAGGATTTGTTCTCAAAATCAATCCTCATTACTACCCGGTACCATCGCCCTGTATCGTATTCCAGCTCCATATCAGCTACATTTAGTGTATCCTGCCAGCGTATCATGTTGACTTCCTTCGAAGACGCCTGACCTGACGCTGCTTTATACAGTGCCAGCCGGAAATCGGTTTTATCGGAAAAATATACTGAAAAAGCAACAGTTAAATTTGTATCTGAAGTTTGTGAGATAACAACATATGGAGAACTTGTTTCTCCGGGCGTAGGCGTTTCTGCCATACCTATTTTAAGAGAGTTGCCATGCTCTTGGTCAATTTCATCTGTAACAAGATACCCTTTACGGGCATAGCCATACATTGCGCTGTTATATACAAGCCTGGTCCCATCATATCTATAAGCAAATTCTTTCTCACTGAATACAAGCTGCTCAAGCGGAGATTGTGCAAAAGCCGTCGTTAACACTGATGATATTACAAAAGCCAGCATGCAGCATATAACTTTCACTTTTATTTTCACGCTCTTACACCCCTTTCCGCTTTAACAACAGCATCTCAGTAATATTTCCGTTTACATTTGCCGGGTTACCGTTATTCACAAATTTAATATATCTTGCGTTATACATTTTATCAAGCTTATATACTTCATAGTCTTCGCTTGTACCGCTTGTTGTTATATCTGCAATCTTTTCATAATCCACACCATTTTCTGAACCGTACAAAGTATATTTATACTTACGTTCAGAACCTAACCAGAATGCCGTTGAAACAGCATCGAACTCAATTGACTCTCCAAAATCAAAAATTCCTTCAGCTCCAATTGTTTTACACGTCCATCTTGTGGACAGGTCTCCATCAATTGCATTTTGACCGTTATTTGCAGCCTCCGGCTCTTCACTTACGGTAATGGCTTTCGCTCTGTATTGGTCATAGAAATCCAATATAGCGCTTGACGTAGCGCTGTATACTATCCGGCTCTTCTGAACCTTTGTGCCGTCGGCGCTTATAACCTCGATTGAAACTTCCCCGTTTACTTCGGCATCGTCTGCTACTATCACCACTTTCTTATTACTGTCATTCGGCACGACTCTAAATTCTGGGATAATATCCTCATCAACTACCGGTATAGTCGAGGAATCTTTCATCTTTACATCATCTACATACAGCTGATATCCAAAATCATCTTTCACGTTGCTATGCGTGCCACCCGGTACCTTCCAGGAACTTATTGGCTCATTAGGGATGTTATCAGTCTCCCAAGGCGACATACGTACGGTAAGCGTTACATTTCCGCTGTCTTTCAATCTAATTGCGACCTTGCTTATACCTTCATTCCCACCCTGTCCCTCTACAACAGGTGAACTTGGGAGCGGCTCAGCTTTCATAGTGCTCAGCTCAAATTCAGCCGCATCAGTTTCCATCTGCAAAATCAGACTCTTGCCGTTTTTAGACAATAACGCCGTTTTTGTATCAAGTATTTCAATATTTGCCTTAGTATGCATAAACCAATATATTTCACTTTCCCTGTTTAACTCTATTTCATCACGTACTGTAAGGGAAGTATAGTCATCACCGATATAGAATCCCCTTATAACAGAGTCCGCATCCTCATATAGTTCCGAAAGGTCATATACCGCATATCCCCCGGTTTCGCTTGACGCACTGTCTATTAATTCCGCAAACGTATTCTCTTTTTGAGAAAATCCGTCGTCATTATTTATTGTAAGTGTATTATGCCCTTCGGTCCGTTTGCGATAAATTTCACTGTCACTGACTCCTAAATTATAGTTATCACGTCCAAGGTCAGTTGCCCATCTCACGCCCATCATGTCAAAAGCAAATGCGCCGCCATCGTTATGGGAATGATAATGCGTTGTCTGCCCCCCTTGCGCGGCAAAAACAAAGGCTTGAGGGTTAGTGTAATCTTCATGTACTGTAACCGATTCCGCGCCCTTTGCTACTATCATGCGCGGTATGTTTTGCGTATCTTCAGCAGTTACACCGGCTGTATAGAACAATGCATCAATGGGGTGTGCCTCAGGCTCATAAATGCCATAACTGGTATAGTCACCCGACAGATTCATCTGCCGAATATATGCTAATCCCTTCTGATTAAAATATTTTGATAAGAATGACTGAGAAAAATATGAAAATATCCCTTCATCAATATTGGTATCGCCGTTGGCAATACTGCCGAGAGGCGATGCCCAGCCGGCTGCAAAATATCCTGTTTTGTCAAGTCCCTGATACTTCATAATACCATAATCAGTGCCAAGCGCGCAGTCAAGGCTGCTTATTATTTTTGCAAGGTTGTTCATACATACGTCCCAGTATTGGTTCCCTTCAGGCCATTGCCCGTCCGGTGCAAAGCCGTAAAGGTTATATTCTATGCTTCTTAGCGACTGCTGTAATAAATCGCCGCACAAATCGGGGTAAATGTCCATATAGGCAATTGCCGCGAGCACCAGTCCTCCGTTTACCCACAAATTATAGTTGCTTTTCCATTTTGCAAAAATTGACGAAACATTAGTTGAAACTGTAGACAAATTCGATGAAGAGCCTGGCAGTCCGGCGTAAAATACCCTATCCATAATAGACAGGCTAAGGCGGTACGCCGTATCCTCCATCAGTTTTTTCTGCTCATCGGTCAGTCCGCTGTAAAACCAATCATAACCTATTGCAAGCCCTGCGCTATAGGATCCTGCATCAATAGGGTGGTTCTCGTTTATGTCGGGGTATTTGCTTATTCCTTCTATCTCAAGCCATGCCCTGTCAAGATATTTCTTATCACCGGTAATCTGATATGCAAAACCAAGATACATCATACGTTCTTCAAAATTCATCGCATACCCATTTTGCCGGAAAGCATCTTGAAAAGTATACGTAGTGCATATTTCCTGTGGTATAATATCCTCAGCCTGCTGTATCAAAAGCTCAACAATCCAAGCTAGCCCCTCATCGGAAAGCGCTTCTGTTTGTATTCGTTCAAAATCCTCTTTTGTCGCAAGCAGCCTCGGGTGTACCGAGCCGCCTGTAGTCGCATTAAACTTTTCAAGCAGCACATCTTTTTTCGGCCGCTCAAAAAACAAGAATGCATTTAACATCTGAATCGTTGACTGATACGTAAAATAGCCGTTTCTGTAAGTTTGCTTATAGTATGGTATTTCCGCCCCAACGTCAAAATACATCGGCGAATCCGAAACAATTACCATACCATACCCGTCGTCCAGGGTATATTTGCCCAGCACTTCCCGCGCAAACTTCCCAATCGGTATCATTGGGCTACAAAGCGAAAGGAAAATGCCGCCAAATTCTGTTTCTTGTCCATTTACAAAAAGCGTTTCACCCTTTTCATCTACGCTGCATTCAATACCAAAAGCATTACTTATATCCTCTGCTGATAAATAAAGTTCAGAATCCTGATAAACCGAATTATGTACTAAATCTGTCTTTTGACCATTTTTATACATAATACCTGAAAAATGATGGAAGCTTATTTTATCCTCCAAATATTCTTCTATCGGAGTGTCATCAGGAAAAATACTTGTTTTTTCGTACGTACCGTTTGAAGGCGGATTTACAATCCCGGTTACCTCAAAGTTTTTAAGCTTTATTACCCCCGGCGCAGAATTACCCGAAACCGAGAACCTAACCATATTCAATGTCTGCATTTTTTCTTCAAGCGGTACGTTTAGCGCCGCCGCTTCACCGTTTATGTATATATCTGCCATATGGGTTTCAAGATTTACAAAAAGCTCATATCTAAACCACTGTCCGGGAATCACTGCATTTGTAATTGTTTTCCCATCTTCGGTAACTATACTGCTCCCTTTTATATTTGCCGGGATTGAATTTATTTGCGATGAAGAGGTTTTTGTGTCTCTAAGAAGAAAAACCTGTGCCTGCATATCAGGGTCTTCGCACATTATATCCGATGCAATATAGAAGTAGGAATATGTCCTGCTGCTGTCATAGTTTTTCATTTTATTAAGAGTTATATCTACATAGCAGTCATCAGATGTGGTTTTTGTGAATATGATTGATTCGCCTTTATTTATATTTTTATAATCCAGCCTCTCGCACTCAATAGAGTTTGTCTTTGGATATGTTTTTAAATTATAGTATGCCATTGCCTGGCTGTACATAGCATGGCTGTGGAAATATGTAAAATCCCCTGCATCCTGCTCGACATATATATCATCGGTAACGTCCGTGCTGTACCTTTCGTTCGGCAAAGAGAAATTAACATCAGTTCCGTTATACACAACAATATCGTCTATATATACACCGCCTGATAACGATGATTTATAAATATGCATGCTGTCAAAATCCCCGGAAAGCCCGCTTACACGCCAGCCCTCAAGCTTCAACTTCTTATCTACATACACTGAACAAACCTCTGCACGCCTGTTAACCATAACCGTCAGCTCTGTAAAAGATGTGCCGCCGATATTGCCTATCCTCTTACCCTGGCTTGTTTCAATCTGATTTGAATTGACATACAATATCGGCACAAATGTGCTCCCGCTTGCCATACCTATCTTCATATTGACTAAATCCGAGTTTTCCGGCTTAAATTTTACCGAAAAAACAAATTCGTTTTCAACATCACCGTCTAATGCTTTTGATATCGTTATAACGGATTGTGTTTTTTCAGACAGAAGCGCTTTGTTTTGCATTCCTGCCTCACTTATTTTTGCAGTACCGCCGTCTATATTTACACTATCAATTTCTACAGTATTGGTTATACTGCCGTCAAATCTTTCAAGAGCCAGAAATTCCTGTACCCTGCCCGGTTCTGCAAAAACATACAAGCCGGACATAAAAGATAAAATTAGGACTATTGCTATAATACTATAAGTTCTCCTGTACAACACTATAAGCCCTCCTTTTATAAAATAACTTTACTCGTAAACAAATAAACTTTCCGGGGTAAATCTTGACTGCCGCAACACAACAAAACTACAGTCATCGCCATATGCGGAATATGTCTTTATCTCATCAAGCAGAATAGGAGTTACCTCGCCTGTATCGATATCGTATTTGACGATATTACTTGTATTTACGCTAACATTCTTAAGGCTATTAAATGTGTAATCATAATCCCCAAAAATATCTGTTTCGGTTGACATATATGCAAACTTATCCGAAATTTTAAACATATTTCCAAGCTGATATACAATATTTTCATTCTTTCCGTTAAACACTGCATCAAGCGATGTATTCCCGATGCCTCTGCCGTTTTCCAAGTATACGTCTACACAAATAGACATAATTGTGCTCCCGTCATTTTTCAGCTTTGCGCGGAAAATATCCCCGCCTGAGAGTTCTTCGCCGTTATCCTTTGATACCTCAACGTTGTATGGGAGATAAAGGTCATAATAATTGCCGTCCGACCAGCATACAACCTTTCTTGTAGCTTCGCCCTCATTATTTATCTCTTCAACCACCTTCTCTACAATATAGCTTTTATCCTTCCAGTTGGGCTTATCTGTAGATGGATCAAATTCCAACACAGCTACCGCCGGCGTACCTGCCTCATTTAAGTCATAGACCGCAAGGTTGTAGGAGGTATTATCTATCAGCACACTGCTGCTTTCACCTACAACAGAATATTCCGCATCTGCCGGATCTGTCGGCACTTTAAATATCATGGTACCCGCAAGGTTAAAATATGGCATACATGAATTAGAAGCGGAACGGTACAAAAAAGTATCGGCGTCAAACCTATATTTTGTCAGCTTATCGTTCTCAGGCTGGTATTCAAACATTCTCAAATCACTGCACTCTTCTGGAAAATCTATTTTTTTTATTTCATTGTTTTCATCCACGCAGTAACGAACCATCTGCTTTTCCGTACCTGCACAACTTGTCAGATACTCCCTAAACTCTGCCCGGTCCATGCTCTCGCCGTCTGCAACTACCTTTTCAGCAACATTCAGCGTAACTGTATTCGCGCTTATATCTATAAGCTTTATACCTATTTCCTCCTCTGTTTCTTCCAAAAAGCATCTTAGCATATATCCATAATAAAATTCTTCGCCTATAACCTTTACATTTATAATTTTTCCGGTAGAACCGACAACCGCAGTAACCATATTCCCCGGAGACATCATAAGCCACTCATCTTGGGGCAACGCACTCGCAACCAGATACTCCTGACCGTCAATGCAGGCAATATTTTCGGCAGAATCAGTATACAAAACCGTACCTTTTACGCTTTCTGTGCAAATACGCATACTAATTAGCATCATGTCCTCAGATTCGCATACTTCTACTACGTCGCCTTTTTTTATATCGTACGGAGTAAGCTTTTCATTTAAGCTGTTTGTTATATTAAAAATAACGTCTTCAGACATAATATCTATATAACGGCTTGAATCTGACAAGCCTATTGTTATCCCAGTCGGGCTTACGCTTTCAACCTCCGCATAGCGGTAATCATTGATAAAAATAATCTCATATTTGCCATCATCATCATTGTCCAACACACGGATCGTACCATCTGCATTCTTAAAATACTCCTCATATAGCCCCACTGCCCGTCCGTTGTATATTAAAACTGCATCCGGCTCAATACGGAGGCGTTTTTTCCTCTGCAAAACGTTATCAGTATACTGTATTTCTGTTGCATCAAAGCTGTTAAAATACATTGCGTCAAATTCAATTTCCGCATTTCCGTTTGGGATAATCAGGACTGCTTCCTTCTGGTAGTTGTCATCACTGTAAAATACCGTACATTTTTTCCCTAATATATCTGGCGTCTGCTCGCTGCAATAAAATCTGTCACCGTTAATCTCTATTATATCTTCACCATTTATATATGCTGTACTGTCAAGAGAAGCTGTCTGCGTACGGTTCACAATCCCAGTAGTACTGTAAATCCCGTACAGCATCTGGAGCCAGGTTTCATCCGAGTCAAGATTATATCCGTTAAGTGGGGTTGTGCAGTAGGTATTTACGGCATTGTACATCAGCATAACGGCAGAATCCCAGGAAAGCTCACCATAAATATTATTAATCTCAGCACCCTCATCAATTTCATATTTTTGCGCCGTTTTTATGTATGCTTCAGGATACTCACCACCGTAATAATTTTCTGCCTGGAAATCATATGATGCAGCGCATACAATGATTTTAACTGCTTCAGCAGTTGTTATATTCTGATATGGGCTGAAGGTTTCACCTTCGCTGATCCATCCGTTTGCAAGGGCGGTATAAACCGCCTCGGCACCGTCTGTCTGTGCTGTTACATCTTCAAACGTATATTCATAGTCGCCGCCTTTATATACTTTGAAAAGCTGGCAGACTTCTTTTATAAACTCTATTTTTGTAACCCCGTTCCCGGAAGGCTCCGGCAAAGCGCCTATATATTCAAGCAGCTTCTGAGCATAATAGAGCATTCCCGCAGCTTTGTTAGGTTGCCGGCTTATTTGCGGCTCAACAAGACCCAATTCTATTACTGTATCAAAAAGTGCCGCCGCTTCTGCGCGGGTTATATTTCTTTTCGGATAAAATGCACCGTTATCCCCGTTTAATATGCCAGCGGCAGACATTGCATTAACGGCATCTGCTGCATAATCAGAAATATCCTGGCTGTCGGAGAAGCTTATTTCATCAGATGTTTCTTTAAGCGTGTTTTTGAGCACGCGGTATAAAATCGAAGCCGCATCCTCACGCGAAATAGGTCTTTTCGGCTCAAATTCTTTTTCGGTTACACCCTTTACCCAGCCGTTGCCGGCGGCTATCGATACAGGGATATAGTACCAGTCATTTACATCTATATCATTAAATGCTTCCTGCACTCCGCTTCCCATCCCGAAAAGGCGCACAATCATTACGGTAAATTCAGCCCTTGTAATAGTAGCTTCAGGCAAAAAGGTATTATCGGCATACCCTGAAATCACGCCCAAACGATACAGTTCATTTATAGCTTCTTCTGCCCAATGTCCAGAAATGTCAATAAAACTGCTCTGCGGCTGCGTCGGCAACACATCTCCGGGCGTTGTCTGAAAGGCATCATCATTGTCGCCTGCAGCCCCAATTGATGACGGTTTCCCCCCGCCTTCCTCAAGATTTTTCTCTTGTTCCATAACAGCGCTTTGGAAAGCTTTCGCTATGTCTTTTGTACATGTCCATCCGCCGGTGGACACCATCATTAAATTAAATACATTGTTTTGATAATAGCTGTTGCCCAGCCCGTTATACTTTTCCATATCAAGACCATATAATGACGGGTCGATCATCAATATCTCTTTTAGAGCCGCACTATTTCCCGCGCAAGCTGCCTTTGCAGTAAGAATAGTATCATTCAGCACTGCAAAAGTGCTGCCATCTCCGATTTCCGCTTCCGCTATCAGCTCATCAGCTTTAGCTTTTTCCTCGTCTGAAAGGTCATTATATCTGGTTAAATCAATATCCTGCTCCAAAAAATTTTCATAAAGCTGCAGCGCTATACTAAACGCCATATCGTCTTGCTTAATGAGACTAACTGCCTCGCCCTGCATACGTAAATTCAAAAAAGTTTCTGCATCAGGTTCTTCTGACAGATTGGAATATACATAATGTGCTATATCATTGCCATATGTATTAAATATTTCATCAGTATTGTCAAAACAATCATTATTATCTTTCAGAAGATTGTATATGCCTGCCTCATCAAGGTCTATGGCGCTGCCTGCAAGCTCTGAGAGTTTATTCTTATCAGCATTTACTATAATTTTCTGTAAGGAGCCGTCCCCGCTTGATGCGTGAACAATATATCTTCCATTAGCAAATCTCTTTGGTATAACAATGTTCCCGCTGAAAACGCCGTCATTGTTTATATCGTCTGTCTTGAGCACAACATCATTCTGCCATATTGAATCTGCTCCGCTTTCCTCAAAGTCGGAAGGATATATCCTTATATTCAAATATCCTTTTTCTTTTCCAGTTTCATACCTATAAGAAAACAATTTACTATCTACATCAAAAGTGCCGCTAAAGCTATCTCCGGCATACACGGTTGATACGCAAAAAACTGTTACGAAAACAATGCTGCATATACTTTTAAATATACTTTTCATATATGTAACCTTTCCTCTCTACTCCTTAACCGCACCAATCATAACCCCTGCCGTAAAATATTTCTGTATGAAAGGATAAATGCATAAGATAGGGGCAGTAGCTATTATAATTATGGCATATTTAATAGTTTCGCTTATAAATCCAAGCTCTGTATAATTGCCTGTATCAGCCATATCAGAAACATTGTTTTGGATAAGTATTTCCCTTAAAAGCAGCTGGAGCGGATATTTTGTCCTTTCGTCAAGGAACAGCATTGCGTGAAACCAGGCATTCCAATGCGAAACAGCGTAGTATAGCCCAATTACTGCAAACGTCGCTTTGGTGAGCGGCAGAATAACGCAAAACAGCACAGTCGGATCATTCGCTCCGTCAAGCCTTGCCGATTCTTCAAGGCTCAACGGGACAGCCATAAACGCAGTCTTCATAATTATCAGATTAAAAGTGCTGATTGCGCTTGGGAGGATTAAAGACCATAAGCTGCCGTCAAGCCCCAAATCACGCACGGAAAAGTAAAACGGTATCATACCGCCGCTGAAAAACATTGTTATTACTATCATAATCATAATTGGCTTCTGGAACATAATTCCCTTTCTCGAAAGAAAGTATGCGCCGAAAGACGTCATAAGCAAATTAATAATTACGCCAACAATTACAACAAACAGCGTATTACCGTAGCTTCTCAAAAGCAGCGGGTTCTGAAATGCCATTTTGTACGCGTCAAGCGTAAAATCGAGCGGGTAAACCAGTATCCCTCGATACTTCACCAATTCCATTGCGTTTGAAAGAGATGCAACCAGCACATACCAAAGCGGATAAAACATAATTAATGCAAGCACAAGCATTACAACCGTGTTGACAAAAGAAAAAGCCTTGTCTGCAATACCTTTATTAATTTTTCTTCCTTTCACCGCTTCTCACCTCTTTACCATATACTGTTGCCGGTCGTTTTCCTGCTAAACAGGTTCGCCGCTAAAAGCAGTACCAGGTTTATTACTGAGTTAAACAGTCCTACCGCGGTACTGTATCCCCAATTCTGCGTTTCAAAGCCCATACGGTAAACATACGAGCTTATTACGTCGCTTGTTTCATAAATTGCCGGGTTATACAGCAATATTATTTTTTCGTACCCTAAATTCATCAGTCTTCCAACACGGAGTATCAACATCGTAATTACGGTCATTTGTATCGATGGGATTGTGATATGCAGCATCCTTGCCATCCTGCCTGCTCCGTCAATTTCTGCCGCTTCATACTGTTCAACGTCAACCGCACTGAGCGCAGCCAGGTATATTATTGATTCCCAGCCTACACCCTGCCAAATGTCTGATATTACGTAAATCGGCAAAAACAGGTCTTGCTCCGTCAGGAGGTTGACGGTTTTCCCTCTAAAATACCCTACCAATATACCTATTATGCCGTCCGCGCCGACGAATGTCTTAATCATACCACATACTACTACAAGCGATATGAAATGCGGCAGATATGAAGCCGTCTGCACCATCCTTTTTAACTTCAGGCTTGACATCTCATTTAAAAACAAAGCTAGTATTATAGGCGCAGGGAATGCAAAAATTAAATTTGTACCACTGATTACAATTGTATTGCGCAGCAATCGCGCAAAATCAGGCGATGAGAAAAAATCATTAAAGTTCTTCAGTCCCACCCAGGCGCTGCCTGCAAAGCCAAGCCTCGGGGAATAATCTTTAAACGCAATCAGCGCGCCGTACATGGGCTTATAATGGAACAGAAAGTAAAACAGTATAACTGGTATAACCATAATATACGCACCTTTATTGCGCGACAAATCTTTTCTGCACCTTCCAAGCCATGAAGAATTATTATATTTTATTCGTTGTATTGTTTTCATTTTCCAACCCTTTATAAATAACTATACCAATTTATTTTGAAAGATATCTTGAATATGCATCCTGCTTCATTTCCAGAACTCGTTCAACGCCGCGCGCCTTAAGCTGCTCCACAACGCTGTCATAATTCTCCAATGGCTCTATACCCATTATGAATTTAATTATCATTTCATCAGCATATGTATCAATAGCGTTATTCAAATTAGCAAGCTCGCTTACTTCATCTTCCTGAACATACAAATAAGGGAGTACATGTTCTTTCATATTGGTCTTTTTCCATGTATCCCATGCGGCTTGTTGCTCAGGAAGACTTGCATACTGTTCAAGATAGCGTCTGTCCTGAATAAATGGACCCGAATCATACGCAAGCGTATATTCCGACAATGCAACCGTCATTGCAAGACCTTCTTCATTGTTTGTTATATTTTCTGTATACTTGGGGTATCCGTTCTCAAGAGTATAGCTCTGTGACTCTATGCCGAAATTATACAGCATGCATCCTTCCTCACTGTACCCGAAATCAAGCAGCTCTATTGCCTTTTCTTTATTTTTGCAGTCGATGCTTACCGCTGCGGCATTGCCTGCGGCAACAGGCGGCTGCCAATATCCAAATTCCGGCGTTGTGCCTTTTTCCATTGTTGGGAAAGGCGCTCCGGTAAGCTTAAACGAATCAGTTTCAGCCGAACTCATATACCTGCCTATTCCCGAACCAAGTGCCCCCGAAATTACACCGGACATACCGTTTAATATATTTGAATCAATCATAGTATTGTCCAGAGCGCTAAAATCAGGATCGAGCAACCCCTCATTATACCACTTGTTCATCAGTGTAAGGAAATCTTTAAATCCCGGCTCGAGCATCCCGTATTTTACCTTTCCATCGTCAATATAATATCCCATGCCAACTCCATATGCGCCACAGAAAAGATGACTTGCCCTTATATTAGATAAACTGATTGACAACGGTGCCTGCGCTCCTTTCTTATCCTTAAACGCCCTTAGAACCGTTTCCCATTCATCTATTGTTTCCGGCATTTCCAAACCAAGCTCTTCAAGCCAGTCCTGGCGAATTATCAGCCCTACGGTAACCTCCAAATCCTCATCGCCTCTTATGCAAGGGAACGCAAACAAAGCTCCCGAATCGGTTATGGACATTTTCCTTACATCGTCGTGCTCTGCAAAATACTTGTTAATATTAGGCGCATAATCCTTATATTGGTTTATATCAACAATAACCTTGTCGTTTATAGCCTTTTGAGGGCCTCCGGGATAATTCTGCCAATTATACTGAATTATATCCGGCAAGTCGTCGGATGTGACTAAAATGTTGAATTTTTCTGTTGCCTGACCCTGGGGAGGATGAATAAATTCAATATCAGTATTTGTCAATTCCATAACCTTTTGGTACAGCGGCGTTTCTGCCATATTATTGACCACTGTTGACGCATAGCTTGTCAAATTAGACCAATATGTAAGATGAACCTTCCCATCTTCAGTCTGATTTGTTTGTACTTCGCCGCATCCGTATAACGCAGCTGCCAATAAAATAAAACTTGCCGCAATAGAATATTTCTTTTTCATCATCAAATCAAATCCTTTCATAATATATTCCCCTTCAAAAAAAGATTTTCCCGGGTTCGATTACTACGTTTATAGCTTACCACTTTTTATATTCCCTGCAAAAGGACATTCCTTTTGCTTTAACGGACAAATTTTTGTTTTATAAAATGTGCACACCAATATCATCAATTATTACCTCAGCCCTGGTTATTCTCCATTCCCGGTTTTTATCTGCACCCTGATAGAATAAATATAATCTTCCGTCAGTGTCTTCATAAATATACGGATGCCCCGATTCAAGATAATTCCAGGATTTTTTAGGTCCGTTAGCAATCAACGGCTTATTGCTTAACCTTTTAAAATTTATGCCATCCTCTGATACTGCACAACCTATTTGTTGAGGCGAACAGTTATATGCACCGCCATAAAACATATATACCTTATTATTTTTGGCTATTGCCGCCGGCGCTTCTATGCAGTCTTGCTCCCAGTCAAGCTCCGGCTTTAGTATTGCGCCGGCTTTTGCCTCTTGCCAACAATCCTTTGAATATGCGCTTCCTATTTCAGCAAATGCTGCTCCGAGCATTTGCTTTTTAAAAGACTTGTCACGCGTAGCAATGTATAAATAAAGTCTGTCTTTAAAAACCACCACATCTGCGTCTATTGCACGCCCGCAACACCACTCTCCAGATGGTCTATATATTGGGTTTGTCTTGTCTCTTTTAAAATTAATACCATCACAGGAAGTTGCATGGCAGATTGCATCGTGTTGCTTATTGCCATAAGTTTGATAAAACAAATGCACTATATTATCAAGGACAATTGCTCCTGCTGCGCATATTCCATTTTTTTCAACCTCCCCCTCTGGCGCAATATATGAAACTATTTCCCATACTTCCATATCCTTTGATTTTGCAATACCTATTCCGTAACCAATCATTCCTTCATTAACAGGAGGGACTGTATAATATAAAATATAATCGTCTTTGATTTTAATTACGGCAGGGTCCTTTGCAAAACTTTTTCCCCTGGAATTATCTGTAAAAAGCATTCTGCACCATCCTTATATAGTAATTTTAATTAATTATATAATCATGCGTCACACAAGGTCAACTTTACTGATAGTTTTCCATATAAATTGTCCATATAAACAAAAAAATGTCCATATAAATTCAATTTAAATGAGGATTAGCAACTGCTATATAAACTAACTCACACATCAAAAGTAAACCGTTTTAAATGCATTTACTGTTTAAAAGCATCAATAAAAACAAGTTATAAAACACTAATCTGAGGACTTTATTAATAGATAGTTAATATAACCGGGCAACTATTGATGCTTTTTATGTTGTAACAGATGAAAATATTAGCATTAGACAAAAACAGACGGATAATTGATGCTCAAAATGCCCAGATTGGCAGGGCGTTTTTTAACAAATAAAATACTGTAAAACAAAGCAAAAGTCCCAAAATCACAACAATTTTGGGACTTTTTTAATTTGAATAAAGTGAACGATATAGAATGCGTCGCAAGACGCAACTGGCAAAAAGTGGGCAGCGAAAGCAAGCCGCCGCGAATATACTTACAAATGGAAAGGCGCGCCGAGCGTTCCTTTTCGCAAAAAAGCGGCAAAAGGTAATGCAATGCTGTATTTTTTCACAAAAATACGGCAAGTCAAAAGACTTGCCGCGACGTGGCAGGGGTACAAGGACTCGAACCTTGGGCACTTGGTTTTGGAGACCAATGCTCTACCAACTGAGCTACACCCCTATATTTCGTTACCAAACTATTATACTAAATTGTTACTTACTTGTCAAGGTTTTTATTCAATATTTTTTACAGCTATTCCCCTCCAAACACAGCTTGAATTGATGTTCTATTTCCCCAATTAAAATAAATGCAAAAATCTCTTGACATTTTCGGCATATTATGATAATATACATAAGTCAATGCGGCCCGTTGGTCAAGCGGTTAAGACTCCGCCCTCTCACGGCGGCGACAAGGGTTCGATTCCCTTACGGGTCACCAATGCTGAAGCAAATTTAATTTTGCTTCAGCTTATTTTTTTGCTATAAAATTCACTCACCTTATAATCACTTTTTTAAATTAGTCTCCCCCTCAAATTTTTACTATTACGAACGCGAAAACTCTTTTAGCTCACAGACGCGGCAATTACTCTGCCGAACATTCGCATTTCTACTGAGTTTATGCACATTCCATACTCGGCATCAATATACTTATTAACATCAACCGTATATCCAAGCCCGCAATACCTGCCTGATCCGCCGTCCTGCAAAGTTGTGTCAACGGGAAGAACGAACAAAGGAGCTCTAAGAGAACTGCATCTGATATAATCCACAGCAAATATTGCTGCCCAAACAATAATCAGTGCGGCTATAACCGAAATCAGCATTCTCCACCTTTTCACTCTTTTCCTCCCTCTTTTTATATATCCCATATCAGAAAATCCTAAGCCCCTTTGGGTAATGATTCTTCAAAACCCCGTCCGAACCTTTTGCCCAGCCCATGCAAAATCCGTCTACGCTCACACTGCACCAACCTGAAATATCACCGGCAAGCGTTTCGCCGCGCAAATATTTTTCAGCCTCCGGCGAGTCGGCGGAATAATCGGCATTATTCTTAAAACTATCCGCACTCATTCCAAGCGCCAGCGCATGAGCCGGCAAAAGCCTGCCCTTTCTTACAGTTCCTATCTCAAGCCCGGCTCTTAAAACCTTTAAACCCTTAATATCTATACCCTCCGGCAAAACACACAGCGTATCGCCGAACCTATGTAGTATGCCGTATTTATCCGGCATTTTAACTAATGTTTCCTCGCAAAACTTCCTATATTCCTCCGGTGCTTTGACTCTTTCCATATCCGTACCGGAAGCACATCTTCCGCACTGTTTCTCGAATACTGCCACAAAATGCCCCTCGCCGCAGGAATTATGCGGAAAAATACGTTTTGTAAATGAAAGGCTTTCTTCCCCTTTGCCCCATTCGGGACGTCCGCTGGTCACACCGTCCATGTTTATATCCACTATCTTCATTTCCGGATACTGCTTAAGGATATATTCTGCCACGCCCTCATTCTCCTCCGGCGCAAATGTACAGGTAGAATACACCATTCTTCCGCCTTCTTGCAGCATACGCACTGCACTGTCCGCAATCAGTTTCTGCCGCGTTGCGCATGCCCTGCTATGTTCTTCGCTCCATTCCTGTCTGGCTGCCGGGTCTTTCCTGAACATACCCTCGCCCGAACACGGCGCATCAAGAATTATACAGTCAAAATAATCCGCAAATTTCTTTTCAAGCCGCTCGGGGGTTTCGTTTGTAACTATAGCATTTGTTATGCCCATTCGCTCTATATTCCCCGAAAGAATTTTTGCGCGTTTTGTGATAATCTCATTTGCAACAATCACGCCTTCGCCCTTAAGCATTGCAGCCGCCTGGGTTGCCTTTCCGCCCGGCGCCGCGCACAAATCCAGCACGCGCATCCCGGGCTTTATCTGAGACGCCTCTGCCGCAGCCATCGCCGACGGCTCCTGGAAGTAAAACAATCCTGCCGCATGGTACGGATGCCTGCCCGATAGCGAATCGGAAGATACTATATACCCGTCGGCGCACCAGGGGACTTTTCCCACCACGTTGCACGCACGAAGCACCGCATCACTTGCGCCCGGCTTTAACGTATTTATCCTTATCGCACGATAATCCACCTCTGACTCAAGCGCCTTGAGAAACTCGTCAAACTCCGCCCCTAGCATTTGTTTCATACGCCCAAGAAACTCTTCCGGGAAAGTCATAGCAGTTCACCCCAATTTGTTATATATCTGTCTGCCTCCGACTTCATCTGCTCGGTTTCACACAAATTACTGTCATCTTTAACGGCAGTTGTAAGCATACCTGCCTTTTTAGCGCCTCGAATCCCGGCAAGTATATCCTCAAATACCATACAATCCTTTGGCTCAACGCCTATCCGCTTTGCCGCAAGCAGGTAAATGTCCGGATGCGATTTATCTACCCCCACTTCGCCCGAAAACGCAAATGCGGTTATGTACTGCATAACCCCCAGCCTTTCAAGCGCCATCTTGCAAGCGTCCGGGAATCCTGACGTTGCAATCGCAATCTTTACCCCGTGCTTATGCAGAGTTTCCATATACAATACCGCCTTATCCTTCGCCTGTATATGATACGCATACTCGTCCTGTGCCATTTGGGTAAATTCACTCCTCACCAATTCCCGGTCAAGCCCACATGCATCCGCAAGCAGCGGCAGCGACATTTCAAGCGTACAATTACGCAGATTATCCGTTATTTCCGAAATATCGCCTATACCATGTTCTGCAAGAAACTTCTCAGTCATATTCTCCCAGCACTGCATAGAATCGAGGATTGTCCCGTCAACATCAAAAATAGCCCCCGAAAACACCTTTTCTCCCTCCTGTAAAATCGAAAGATTACGTAAAATCACATCATATCCGCGCCAGGAAAAGGCGCGCTCTGCATAAATACGGCGAAATTCACGATTTGATTTTGCCATATCTTTTTTAAGTTCGGTTTCTAAATTTTCTCTAAACTCATCAATGCCGGTAATCGGCACGCCCTTATTATGCGGGCATACAATCTGGCATATATCACAGCCCCAGGCAAAACCGCTTTTTCTAATTATTTGCGCCTTGTGCGCGTCAAGCACGCCTTTTTTCTGAGTAAGATATGATGCGCAATTTTCCGCACAAAAATCCTCTCCGTCAAGCGCTCCGCCCGGACATTCCCTCACACACGCGCCGCATCCGGCACATGTCATTTCAAGCGGCTTGTCTATCTCAATCTCTGCATCGGTAAGAATATACCCGATAAACACATAACTGCCGAATTTTGGGCTTATCAGCATATGATTTCTGCCAAAAAATCCAAGCCCGGCAAGCCATGCAAGATGCCTGTCACACAGTGCCCCGGTATCACAAAAGCATTTTGCCGTATATCCCAGACCGGTTAAAACCTCCGAAAGCGCGGCAAGCTTTTCCCCCACCACTATATGATAGTCCTTGCCCTTTGCATAGCACGACAGGTTTGTACGCGGCGTATCTGTATGATACGAAAACAGGCAAACAACTGCCGACTTTGCATGCGGCATAGAAAATTCCGGGTTTATTCGTTTTTCTATTTCCGCATACGACAAAGGAGCGCGCTTACTTCTTAGCCGCTCCTCCAGTTCACTATACCGGCGCGCACGGCAAAAGCCTATATCGCTTATGCCAAGCTTTTTTGCTTTTTCTAAAAGCTGCTGTTTCATATAGCGCTGTCTATCATATCCGAGAATGCCTCGCGGCTTTTTGCGCCGACAGATTTTGCCAGAACTTTGCCATTTTTCAAAATAACCACTGTCGGAATAGATACTACCGCAAATTCGCTTGCAAGCTCACTGTTTGCGTCCACATTAACTTTGCAGACCTTAAGCCTTCCGCTGTATTCCTCCGCAAGCTCGTCAATTATCGGAGATACCATACGGCAGGGTCCGCACCAGCTCGCCCAAAAATCTATCAGCACAGGTACCGAAGATTTCATTACTTCCTGTTCAAAATTATTTTTATTTAGTTCTACTACCATCACAAATCCCGTCCTTTCTTTTATTCTGCCCAATAATCGGGTATTGAACTATATATATTATTTCCGTCTGACGGCGGATTTAAAATCTCTTCACCATAAAACGCACCGTCCTCATAGGTATACTCAGTTACCGCAAGTCCGGTACTTGTCGAACGGATTAGTGAAATAACCGGCGTATTGCTCCTGTTTTCAACTATCATATACGCTTTGCCGTGTATATGGGCATCCAAAAGCACATACGTTTCAGTTTCATTTGATACAGTAAGCGCCCACTGCTGGCTGTCATCCCACATCATATATCCGTCACTTGCACGTTGTGCGCTGGTTGCAAGATAAATATCACAGTATTCCCCACCTATTGTCATTCCTGCTTCACCCAAAACGGTCCAGCTCTCATCAATAGGCGATGTCTCGGACGGTTCTATTTTGGTTTTTTCCGAATTTTTTTCCGGCTCTTTTGTTGCCTCAGCCGTTACATCAGGCGACGGTGACGGAGTCATTTCCTCCTGCGTACCGCACGATGCAAGCATTAGCGCGCAAAGCATTACTGCAAAAATCTTTTT